>CAZMUJ010000107.1:0-9456 GCA_964569605.1 uncultured Acidobacteriota bacterium | reverse complement strand
AAAGTGTGTTCGAAAAGGCGTGCGAGGAGCTCTTTTTTATCCATGACCTTATCCGAAGGAGTCGGATAAGCTAAAGAGTACTACAGCTATACTAGAAGTGGCCATTCCACAATATTGTCGGGTTGTTGGACGTTCAGAAAGCATCAGAGTTGCAATTAGTGTCGTAAAGGCGAGTGCTCCACAGGCAGCAGTTGGAAAGACAATGATTCCAGGTAGCTGTTGTAGAGATTGGATAAGAAAAAAGACGTGAAAAACGTTTATGAGTGCAAGAATACTTCCAAAAGAGAATTTTCTTGGTGAGATAGAGGGTTTTTCCCAAAGAAGTTTTAACATGGCTCCAAACCCGGCAGTAGTGAACATAGCAATGTAAAAAAAGGGAGCTTGTTCAGGCATGTCCATTTCGGTAAAGGCTTTTGCCGTAATTCGTCCCATTCCAGTCAAGAAGACAATACCCGCCATCCTCCAGCGCAAGGAAATTCTTTTTTCCCCCCCAAGATCTCGACGTGCATCCAGTAAAAATAGCGAACCCAAGGCGAGAGCAAGCCCTAAATTTTGTGTTACATTAGGGTGTTCTCCCCACCAAAACACCGAAAAACCCAGTGGCATGATTAGGTTAAGTTGTATTACAGCTCGAGTAGCAGCTACCCCTTGATTACGAATGGAATAGAGGACAAGGAAATAGCATGACAAATAAAGAAATCCTATTACCATTCCAAGTCCAATAGTAGTCCATATAAACTCAGAATCGATCTGTGATGACCAAAAAAGAATTGCTACTAATCCAGCGATGGGAAAATTTAGTGTGCCAATGGTCAACATGTCCATTCGAAGCATAGTTCCACGCTTGACCAGAAGGTCAAACGAAGAAAGAAGAAGAATTAGAAGAATTAGACTTAACATCAGAACAGCGTCTAAACAGGCACTAATTAAAACTATCGTCTTTTTACAATAAGGTGAGTTACAGCCAAGCAAATTATACTGTATGAACCGGCAATACACGCAGTTCTTTTCGGACCCGCCAAAACCGCCACAACTGCCATCATTCATCTGACCCCTTTCCAAATATAGTGCTCAGCCTCTAAAATTGAATTAGGTGAAGCGTTGGGCCAGGTTCGGCTCCCTAGCCGAAAACCATCCCTGGCTCTCGCTTGACCCCTGATGGTTGGGGCATTAAATGTCGACACACAAATCGTTTGACGAATTTCTTCGGTGTGTTGATAGCTGCACCTATGCTGAATACCGTGCGGCAGGAAAAAAACGGCCTGTAACCGACGCATGGTACTCGCTCGCTGAGCTAAAAACTGCAGATGGTAAACGTCCCTTAAGGGAGATCTGGGATAGGCTCTCGTACTTCTACCAAAAAGGAACAGGCGAAATTCAAAAAACCCTTCAAGAGGGGTGGAAGAATCATTTTTTAAAAGATAACAGCGCAATGGTTGCTAAAGGAATTGAATCTTGTGTCCTATCCCATGGAGATCGTAGCGAGGAAATGAACATCCTAATGCTTAGAAAAGATAAGAAGGTCAATAAAAATCACTAACAACTCACCTTCTTCGGCACTCCGTGGCGAGCATCGTTGCTAGTGAGAAGGGACTCAAGTCGGCTCAAATGCTGCTTAGACACAGCAATCTCTCGACCACCGCAGATGTTTATGTCCACGTGTCGAAAGAGGAAACTAGGGAGGGAGTGGAGGATAAACTTTCTAAGCTTTGCCCCATCGTTGCCCCATCTGAAGCCCTTGGAAGTGATATAGTCCAATAGAACCGCAATATTAAACCGATGTTTATTTCTTGTAAATATCTGATAGTAAAAGAAAAAAAGGAACTTACGAGACGGCGTGGATTTAACCCGCCTCGTTAAGAACCCTAATCAGCTAATGTAGTCTATACTCTTCTCGAATTGCATACGAAAACGTACTCTGTAATGAGAATTCTGTCCAAAAACAGGGATTAAATTCCGACCCTTTCATCGGACTTGGTTTAAGAGAATAGCTGCCAAAAGGGGAATGGTTAGTTCGTGGTGTCCTGTGATAGCGAATCCCTTTCCATGCCCTTTTACTGGTCTCTGTAGAACATTCTTGGTAGGTCGGTAATGTTGCATAAAATCAAAGTTTGCGGTAGTAAATTGGGACAATTCCTGTCCACTATTACGGATTGCTGAGACCGCTTTCAAGAAAACCTCTGGAAGCAAGACTGCCGATCCGACATTGATAAACACACCACCCTTATCAAGACGTGATACTTCATGAGTAAAGATCCTAAAGTCAATTTCTGTTCCCTTTCCCAGGCTACCACCATTGCTGAGAGGATGGTTGTGGATCGTGTCGGTTCCATAAGCTACGTGGACAGTAACCGGAATATTTTTCTGGAAGGCTTGGAGTAGAAGAGAGGACTCTGGAAACTTTAGCTCACACGATTCTAGGTAGCGACCTATAGCTTCCCCAATACCGCAGTCTCTATCTGCGCCCTGGTTAATCGCTTCGTTAAGGTACTGCCCTGTTTCCTGAGCCATTCCAAACGCACCTGATGCAAGTTGCTTTTCTACGTTTTCAGAAGTGGATCCGCAATAGGCTATTTCAAAATCGTGAATGATGACACTACCATTAGTAGCGAAGGCGGTAACGAAGCCTTCTTCTGCCAAGCGGATGAAAACAGGAGCAAGACCAGTTTTAATTACATGTCCTCCCAAGCCCCAAATGATTGCCCTATTTTTTTTGCGAGCTGTGGAAATGAGATTAGCAAGTTTCTTGATGTCAGCTGCTGCCAATATCTCTGGAAGTGAATCTAGAAATTCTTGAAAACTATCACCTAAGAACGGTTTAGCAAAATGACTCTGATGTACTTTACTGGTCCGGTTTTTCAAAGAATAATGGTTAAACTTTGCTGGCTGAAACTGTTTGTATTTAGACACAATTCACCTTTTTTAGATTAAATGCCTACAGAGGGCAATTGAACTTTTTCATGGTTATTGGTCAGCACTTTTTTAAGGGCCTTCCCTGTAAAAGACGAAGAGCAGTTACTCACTTCTTCAGGAGTACCCTGAACGATAATTTCTCCGCCTTTCCGACCACCTTCTGGTCCCAGATCGAGAATCCAATCAACGCATTTGATCACTTCGAGGTTGTGCTCAATTACGATAACAGTGTTTCCAAGATTGACAAGTTTTTGCAGTATGTCAAGTAAACGGCTTACATCTTCAAAATGAAGCCCTGTTGTCGGTTCATCGAGTATGTACATTGTTTTTCCAGTGGAACGTTTACTTAGTTCGCGCGCCAGTTTAACTCTCTGAGATTCGCCTCCTGAAAGTGTGGTGGCCGGCTGGCCAAGATGCAGATATCCTAGTCCCACATCAATAAGAGTCGAGAGTTTTCGTTCGATGGCTGGGATGTTCTTTAGAAGTGGGTAGGCTTCATGAATACTCATCTGTAAAATGTCAGATATAGTAAGACCCTTGAAACGAATCGAAAGGGTCTCACGGTTGTATCGTTTGCCGAGACAGGATTCACACTCGACGAACACATCTGGCAAAAAATTCATTTCAATTTTCCTAAGTCCATCACCTTGGCAAACATCACAGCGCCCTCCCTTTACATTAAAGCTGAAACGGCCGGGATTGTAGCCTCGAGCCCTTGACTCTGGGAGCATTGAAAACAATTCTCGAATTGGTGTGAACACTCCTGTATAAGTGGCTGGGTTGGAACGCGGAGTTTTTCCAATGGGAGATTGGTCGATTTCGATAACTTTGTCAATCTGTTCAGCCCCTTTTAATTTGTCGAAATCACCAGGTTCTAAAAGAGAATTATATAATAGTTTGGAAAGGGATCGGAATAAAACTTCGTCAATTAGAGACGATTTCCCTGACCCAGAAACACCACAAATACCAATAAAAAATCCCAATGGAAAGGAGACAGTCAGGTTTTTCAGGTTGTTGTGTCGTACACCTGTAATCTCGAGCGATTTCCCATTTCCCTTATGTCTCTTTTTGGGGACGCTAATCTTTCTTGTTCCCGTTAGGTATTGTCCGGTTATAGACTCAGGGTGTTTCATGATTTCCATAAGGTTTCCTGCTGCAACGAGGTGTCCACCTGCTGTTCCTCCTCCAGGTCCCAAGTCAATAATGTGATCAGCAGCCCGAATTGTTTCTTCATCGTGTTCGACTAGAACAATAGTATTTCCTAGGTCACGCAGCCCCTTAAGTGTCTCCAAAAGCTTCTTTGTGTCTCTAGGATGGAGTCCTATTGAAGGTTCATCCAATACATAGAGAACACCTCTAAGGCGGGACCCTAGTTGAGTTGCTAGTCGGATACGTTGGGTTTCGCCCCCTGAAAGCGAACCTCCTTGCCGGTTCAAGCTAAGATATCCTAGCCCTAAAGACAGCATAACTTGGAGGCGATTTTTGATCTCCAGAAGAATCGGTTTTGCTATAACCTTCTCTCTCGAACTGAGTTGGATCTGTGTCAGTTTTTGATTGCAGTCACTTAGATCCATTTGGCAATAATCAGAAATGGAGAGTCCATTTATTTTAACAGATCGGCTAGATTCTAGTAACCGGGATCCACGACAGTTAGAGCAGTCCGAAGTCTTTAAAAAAGCCCGCAATTGTTGACGTCTTTTTGAGCTTTTACTGGAGCTAATACGGTCTTGAAACCATCGATTAAGTCCAGGGAAAGGGGCAGTATATGAGTTGCCGCAATACTTAAAAATGAGTCGTTTTTCTGACCCTTGGACAAGAGTTCTAGTTATTTGCTTAGGAAGTTTATGGAATAAGGTTTTAGGCGAACACCCATAATGTTTAAGAATTGCCTTCAAAGATTCTCTAACCAAAGAAGTAAGTTCAGGAAGTGAAAGTTGTAATTGGACTTTTCCAGTGGGTTGAGAACAGTCAAGAATTAAGCGTTCTAGATCTACTTCTGATTGAGTTCCACGCCCTCTGCAAGTAGAGCATGCACCAAAACGACTATTAAATGAAAAGCTTCTGGGTTCCAAAGAGGGAAAACTAAGATTGCATCGAAGACATGCCATTTTTTCAGAAAATAATAGTTCTGATTTTCCTAAAATAGAGATGTTAACTATGCCATTTGTCAGCCGCATGGCCTGGCGAATAGAAGACTTCATGCGCTCTTTCTGGTTTGTCTGAATCACTAATCGATCCACTACTAAATCAATAGAGTGGTTTTTTCTTCTATCTAGTTGAGGGGTATCTTCTAAAGGCATATCATGACCGTCAATTCGGCATCGAAGGTATCCTTGCGAGTAGAATTTTTTCAGCAGTTTCTTGAATTCTCCTTTTCTCTCTTGAACTACAGGAGCATAAACAATGATTCGAGTGTTTAGTGGAAGTTTGAAAATCTGATCAAGGATTTGCTCAACCGACTGTTTGCTGATCTGAACTTTGCACTGAGGGCACTCAGGGATACCAATGCTCGCAAAGAGCAATCTAAAGTAATCATAGATTTCTGTGATTGTCCCCACGGTAGAGCGAGGACTTCGATTGGTAGTTTTTTGTCCAATAGCAATTGCTGGAGAAAGACCTTCTATAAGGTCCACCTCAGGTTTTTCCATCTTGGACAAAAACTGACGGGCATAGGTGGAAAGAGATTCTATGTAACGTCGTTGGCCTTCTGCATAGAGTGTGTCAAAGGCTAGACTGCTTTTCCCGGAGCCACTGATTCCCGTCACAACACACAGGTGCTGGCGTGGAATTTCAAGGCTCAAGTCACGAAGGTTATGTTGTCGGGCTCCACGGATAACAATCCTCTGCATGGCGTTAAAGCTCTATTCTGAATGGGATGTACTTGGTTCTGCAACTGTTCACTCAGGAAGAAGGGGATCAGTGGGGTATGCTATTTCTTCTTTTTACCCTTAGAATAATGTGCGTAACGGCATCAATTCTTAGAGTTTTGCATTTCAAAGAGGAGTACTTGGAATACCAGCAGTCTATGACTTGCGAAGCAGGCTACGATATTCAGGGTTTGGTGCTAAGTAGAGAAGATTTTATTTTTCCTTCCCTAAAGTAGTAGATTCTAAGTTTATTTTTTTGGGAGTGTTCGATGCTTTCCATTAGATCTTCGAAGGAGTTGAGATACGTTCCATTGATTCTGAAGATGATGTCTCCCGTTTTGAATCCGACTTCAGATGCAGGGCTCTGTCGCAAAATTGATTTGATCAGAAATCCACCTTTGAACTGAAAGGGAGTGGAAACTGAAAACGGGTTGAATGGGTAGACAATGAGTCCTAAATCCATAAGTGGGTTCCAGCCCATACGGTGTGCCTTGGGAGATGAGGTTCGGGTAGGGTAGGTTTTAGAATCTAGGCCTAGATCAATAACCCAGCTAGCTGCATAGGTAGGTTTTCGATTGACTGTTTCTACAGTTATTTTCTCATCGGATGATCCCCTGAGAATGTCTAGAATGACTTCCCTTCCGGCACCCTTAAAGCGTATAGCATGAACAAATTCAAACTTGCTCCGAATTTTGTGACCGTCGATCCTCATAATGATGTCTTGAGGTTGTAGTCCTGCCATTTTAGCGGGGCTTTTGGGAGTGACCCAGTCTACAGTCGGCCGTTTATTATCGGTTAGATATATTCCGAGCCACCCTGCGGAAATATTCTTGCCATCACGTACGATCTTAGCGGCCGAATATTCAATTAATTTAGAAGGTAAAATGTAGGTATAAAGCAGTTTTTTGTTATAGCGATGAGGGGAGGCATGGGATACGATTCCCAGTAATTTCCCGTTTAGGTCAAGTGCCAAGGATCCCGTTAGAGAGCAGCTTTGTATTCGATTTGGGAGACCAAACCCTTTCAAGACTGAAAAAGGAAACCAAGATTCGTAACTTCTGTCTAGAAGACAGAATGGAGAGGGAGCACAAGAAGAATTGACTGCTGGAGTCATGTTGAAGTGTTTAAAACTTGATTCACTAGACAAAAACAAAGGAATGGTATCTGGTAATTCAGTTCGAATAACTGCAAGAGATATCCTGTTATCAATCCCTACCGGTTGGGCTGGATATGTTTGATTTTCTCGTGTTTTCACCAAAAAGGAAATCTTACTAGGTTGCATTGAAAGCCTGTATTCACCCACGAAAAAGGCTATGTGTCCGTTGGAATCTAACACGAAACCATTAAATGAAGCCTTTTCCTTTACCTCTTGCTTCACCTCATGGTTGTTACCCAGAAAAATTGCAGGAACCTTTTGTTCGATCAGTACACTGACTAGCGAAGCAGTGGGGACAAATATCTGGGACTTGTCATGGACCATAGATTTTGCCATCTCGTTCAAATTAGCGGCAATAATTATCAATAGGGTTATGCATGGTAGAAAACGAGTAATGAGTCTCAATGGAATTTCCGGTTCATCCTAAATTACTAATGGCTAACGTACTTGAAATAGTCTCCCTGTGAGTGGTTGATTGGACCTTTTCTTGAGGTAGAGGTGTTTTTAAGTGTTAGGAGTATCTCAGGGTCTGTCACATTGATCTGAATTAGGGGGTAGTTGACATCGAATTCTACCGATTGAGCCTGTTCAGGTAGCAGGGATGCCGGAGGTGGAATACTTGGTTTGATCTGATTAAAAAGTTTTTTAGAAGGTGGCGCAGGAGCAGGTATCTCAATTCCGATCGTGATGGCGAAGACTGCCAGAAGGAACCCAGTGGCAGCAACCACTGAAAAATTCAGTCGGGTTCCCCTAGAAAAACTATTAAAAACTTGTCGGGAAAAATCCAATGGTGCTGAGTCACGCTTAGCTAAACACCGATGCAGTTTTTCAAGCTTTGTCATTTCGTCATGGAATCGATGGCAGCAAGGACAAACTTCAAGGTGTTCTCTGATTTTCCTGTCAAGGAAAGACTGGTTATTATCCAAAATTTCCTCTTTTATTTTTTTGCAAGTCATAACTTGGCTGAGAGTTTTTTTCGTAGTAGTAGTTTAGCCCTATGGTTTCTAGATTTGGCTGTTCCCAGTGATATCTTTAGTATGTCAGACGTTTCTTGGTAAGAGAGTTCCTGTGCCTCTTTCAATATAAAGACCAGCCTATATTTTTGGGGCAGAGAGTCGATAGCAGTTTGTAAAAGCTGTAGACGCTCTTTGTTTCCTAGAGCGGATTCAGGAGACTCCTTTAGATCAGGGAATTGAAAAGTTTCTTCATCCTTTTGAAAAAGTGAGATGACGTTGTAAAAAAAAAATCGACCCTTGCGTTCACGCCTTCGAATTTCATCGATAGCTAGGTTGGTAGCGATCCGGTAAATCCAAGTGGAAAATTTATATTTTCCTTTGTAATGGTTGGCATTGCGAAACACTCGAATAAACGTTTCTTGGGCAAGGTCAACGGAAAGATCGTAATCGTGGAGAATGTTATTGAGGTAGTTCACCAGGCGGTCCTCATATCGATGGACCAAAGCTTCAAAGGCCGATTCATTTCCTGAAAGATATGCAGAAATGAGGGCATTATCGGCAAAGCTAATGAACGATTGTGTAACAGTGACGGCATTTTCCATCACTATATAGACGTATCTAAGGTCCTAAGGGTTCCCTTAGGAAAATAGTAGTTGATTTCTAATCGGTACTCTTGGCAGGAAAGTTGAACTGTTTTTAACCCCATTCACCTTAGAACCGGTGAAATCTAAGAGTCAAGAGCACTACTTTGCTTTGTACCAGGACTCACCGATACCAATATCAACTTTTAACGGGACGTCGAGATCTGCCACTGATTCCATACACCGATGGACCAGTTCCTTGATAGGTCCCATTTCATCTTTTGAAACTTCAAGGACCAATTCATCATGGACCTGCAGGAGAAGGGAACTCCGATAGCACTTTGCCTTCAGTGTCCTATGGACATCTATCATAGCCATTTTGATCAGGTCAGCCGCGGTTCCTTGAATCGGTGCATTAACCGCTGACCGTTCACCAAAGTTGCGGAGATTATGGTTTGGGTTGTTTATTTCAGGGATAGGACGGATCCTTCCGAACAAAGTACGAACATATCCAGAATCACGAGCTTGAGCAAGAGTTGATTCAATCCAGTGTTGGACTCCCTTATATCGTTCAAAATAACGGTCAATAAAGATCTGTGCTTCTGCACGTGATGTTTCGAGAGTTTTGGCCAACCCGAAAGCGCTAAGACCATACATGACTCCAAAATTAATAACCTTAGCCTTCCGCCTATACATTTCAGGGTCAACTTCAGCCTTAGAACCAAAGACTTCGAGCGCGGTCTGGCTGTGAATGTCCTCTTCATTTAAAAAAGCCTGAAGAAGGGCTTTGTCTCTAGAGAGATGCGCCATTACCCGAAGCTCGAGTTGGGAGTAGTCAGCCGTTAAAATAGAAAATCCAGACGGGGCCATGAAGGCTTTCCGAATTGATCTCCCCAACTGAGTCCTCACTGGAATGTTTTGAAGATTGGGCCGGCTTGAAGAAAGTCGTCCAGTGGCAGTTACCATTTGATTAAAGGAGGTGT
>CAZMUJ010000106.1:0-5549 GCA_964569605.1 uncultured Acidobacteriota bacterium | reverse complement strand
TCCTTGGCAGACATTTCTCCCTCCATCTAAAAGGATTGCCCGTGAACAGTAACCCGTTACCGCCATCAGGTCGTGCGTCACTAAGACTATTGTCTTACCTTCATCCCTCAGCCGACGCATCTGATTCATACAACGATGCTGGAAAATTAGATCACCAACAGACAGAGCTTCATCCACCAGAAGAATTTCAGGATCTGCATGCACCGCCACTGAAAAAGCAAGTCTTACAAACATTCCTGAAGAATAAGTTTTTACTGGCTGATCAATAAAATTTCCAATTTCAGCAAACTCAAGAATCTTGTCCATTCTGTCCTGAATCTGCCGATGAGATAGACCCAGAACTGCCCCATTAATGAAAATGTTCTCTCTGCCACTAAATTCAAGGTTAAATCCAGCCCCAAGTTCGAGAATTGCCGCAACGGAACCATTAATAGAGCAAGTGCCGATTGAAGGACGGATAATGCCTGCCAAGACCTGAAGTAACGTACTCTTTCCTGATCCATTTTGGCCCACGATACCGAGAGTTTCACCTTTAGAAACATTGAGACTGAGATCTTGGAGCGCCCAAAACTCTTGGTGGAACTTCCATTTTCGAAAAGAGAGTAGCTCCAACATTTTCCCCAACGAGCTATGGTATATCGGATACTTTTTCGAGACATTACAAAGTTGGATAACCAATTCACTTTCTGGTTTAGAGCGCATCCACAAAGTCCCTTTTCAAAACTCTAAAAACTACCCCTCCAAGAATTAGGCTAGAGGCAGAAAAACCCGTCAAAGCCACCAACATCCACAACTCTGGCCACCGGTGATTAATGAGTAGGTCCTGATAACCAAGCACAATGTAGGTCATGGGATTAATTTTAAGAAAAAAAGAAATGATTGGGAGGCGATGCTCAACCTGCTCGAGACTATAAAAAATAGGAGTAAACCAAAACCACAAAATCAGCGCCACTATAAGAATTTGACTAATGTCCCGAAAAAATACGGTCAATGCTGCCATCAACCAAGCGAATCCGAGAGCCCAGGCAATCATCAGAACCCAGAGCAGCGGGATTATAAAAAGGTGCAAGGTTAAACCGTGAAAAATATAAAGCACTACCAAAAACAATCCGAAACCGATTAGATGGGTTACGACATTGGATCCAGCAACAACTACAGGAAGTATTTCTGAAGGAAAAACTGTCCTGCGAATAAGATTACTATTTTCAACCAGCGCCGTAGAAGAGCGCTGGACAGTGTCCTGGAAGTAAAGCCAAGGCAAAAGGCCAGCAAACAGAAAAAGAACAAAGGGTTCACTGGAACGACCTTCCGTGACTCCTGACCGAAAGAGAATAGAAAAAATAAAAGTATAGCTGACCAGGAGTACGAGCGGGTGGAGAACTGCCCATAAGATGCCTAGAAATGAGCCAAAATACCGGGTTGCTAAATCCCTTCTTATGAAATTGATAATCAGTCGCCTTAAAGAAAATAGTTTTCCTGAAAAACTTGCAACAATTGTGATAGCGTCCGAGAACATTTTAATTCCTCGTATCTTTACTTCGATAACAATTTGTAAAACAGATTTTCATATGAATTAGTTACCTGTTCCCAATCGTAATGCAGGCGCACCCTTTCTCTGCCTTTGCTCCGAAAATGCTCATACTTGCTGTAATCATCCCAGATATCAGCCAGAATTTCAGAGAGGACCACCTTATCATTGAATCGATAAAGGATACCTCCTTCAGCCACAACTTCTCTATTCTCCGGAGTGTCATTCACAACAACCAAACAACCTACACCCATTGCTTCAATAAGTGCAGGATGCGTCCCACCAACTTCTGTGGCATGTACATAACAACGACAGAAAGAAATAAGTTCCCGATAACCTATTCCATAAATGGATCCCGGCATTAAAATGTTACCTTTTCTGGAAATTTTTTTAAGTTCTCTGATGTAGCGACGACTGTACGGAGCATCTCCTACGACCACAAGAGGATCTTGTATACCCGAACTTAGATATGCCTCCATAACCAGATGTGCGTTATTCTCGGGTTCAAGTCGAGAAACATATAAAACAAATTTGTTAGGCAGAAGATGAAGATCATTAAGAATGTTACTGCTGGCAGCGGGTTCATTTATTGCGCCATAGGCAATGAATGGCGTTCTAACTCCGTACTCCCGTTCATAATAGGCTTGTATGGTACGTGCATCACTGACTGCTACAGTAGGAATTTTAATGGCCAAAAACTCAGCTAAACGATAGAAAGAGCGACCAATAAAAGACCACTTGCGTCGCATTCTTTCTATCCCATCAATATTTAGAACGACCTTCTGCCCTGACAGAGCCGGGACCCAACAAAGAACAGCATTGGCTGAGTTACAGATCAACACAAGGTCGTGGCCCCCAAAGAGCGTCTTGATGACACTTAGCGCAGTATGAGAAATGGTCTCCAGATATTTGGTTCGTATACAGGGAAGTGTAATGATCTCAACTCCTCGATACATTAACAAATTTTGAGAAGTTAAATGCCTTCGACCATAAACCGATACACGATGACCTCGTTCAACCAAACGTACCGATAGCTCTTCGGCAAAGGTTTCAAAACCTCCATAATGCGCAGGAATGCCTCGTGTTCCCAGTATGCCTACACTAAGCGGCCGACTGGATTCTGTCCGAGTGGACATAGGGTGCCGTCACGAAAAAAATTAGAAGAGTTACAAGTTCTGAGTCACCAAAATTATATTCCAACAACCCTGCCCCCAAAAAAGCAATGATGATGCAAATTCCATTGTAGTAAAGGAAGTATGACATCAGATTAGAGGAACCAGATTTTTTGCTTTTCCTGGCCATCAGATAGTAATCTCGCAGGAGAAAAACCCATATGGAAAACCACACAACAAGGGAAAATATCCCCATCTCTGCAGCAATTTGGAGCGGATTGTTGTGAAGATGCTGGTACAACCAATCAGGGAATTCCTGGTGACTACGATACTGATTCGCTAACCGTGGGACCATCCTTGGACCAACACCTGTTAGCGGGTAATCAGCCACAATCCGTCCCCCTGTAACCAACAACTCAATTCTGGTTCGAGTAGTCGTATCACTAGAGTTAAAGCCGTCTAAAATCCTGCTTTGAAAAGAACCCGGTAAAAGAGAAAAAGCCACCACTACAACTAACGCCATTGGGACCAGCCACCTTCGCTTAAAAATGATGAGCCAACCGAAACAACCTAACATGCTACCTAACCAAGCACTACGAGTGAATGTTAAAAGTAAAGCTGCTATCAACAAGGCTAACACGGTTAACCAAAACCATGGAGAAGGGCTGGTCAAATTTTTCCATTGCGATGACACATTATCTCTCTTTCGAGACAGAAAAGGAACCAATATGAGTCCTGACAGCGCAACAATTCCCATCATCAGTTGACCAGAAAACGTCATCCAGTGGCTCATGAAACCTCGGATACGATTAAGTAGGTCGACATCAAAAATCCAGTAAAATTGGGCCATGCCTAAACCAGCACTCAATGCTAACAGGAGTAAGCTTCCCTTGATCGTTCCTAGCACCTCCCTGTCCGAAAAGTACGTGAAGATAAAAAGTATTAAGATAAAACGAATAAATTTCTTAATATAGAGGAGACTAAACCATGGATCCGTTGAAAAAATGATTGAAATCCCTACCATAATCACAAAAAGGAAAACCATTTTTCCAAAAGGAGGACAACGTAGTTGTATTCTTCCAGTAATCAAAAACTGATACAGCCACATTCCGATTGCAATCCCAAAAAGAATCCCACTACCAGCAACACTCACCACAGAACAGATTATGGATGCCATAACTACTCGGGCAATCCATTTATTGAGATGGCTGTCCGTTTGCTCTCGGATTGTTTGGCCTAATGAAGTTATGAAAGTCGATGGCATGAAACGCTAGAAATTTCTATCAGAACAGTGCGAGAATTTTAGCAAAAATAGAACCACGAAGAAACGGTATCATTCCTCTCAATATTTCTTCCAATACATCCTTGTAACCTTGCTTCCTCTTAAAGCAAAACAAACCATCCATAAAACCATTAGTGTTCCAGGGTGATTTCCTCGCGGATAAGGCCTGAAAAAAGAATAGTACCAAAAAATAAAGTATGACAGATCATGTTTCCGGTGAGAGAAAAAAAGAGTTTTTTTAGATGCTCAAGACAGGTTCTACATGATAAATTTCCTAACATGATTAAGACAATTGAGTGGACTGAGCAAGGAGTAGTGATGATTGACCAGCGACTACTCCCAACAGAAGAAGTGTATAACACCTACCAGGAAGTTGAAGAAGTGGCTGAGGCTATTGTTGATATGGTAATACGCGGAGCACCCGCAATTGGTGTTGCGGCAGCAATGGGTATCGCCCTTGGAGTCAAAAACTTACTTAATAAAAACAACCTAGAACAGGAGTTTGAGAAAATCTGCAAACAGATTCATGATACTCGTCCCACCGCTCAGAACCTTTTTTGGGCTATCGAACGCATGCGATCCATCTTTGAGACAAACAAAATCGGTTCCCTGGAAGAACTCAAACGGGCTCTACAAGATGAAGCCCTACTCATACATTCGCAAGACATCGAAATCAATCAAAAAATAGGACAACACGGACAACTCCTTTTAAAATCAGATATGAACATTCTCACTCACTGTAATGCAGGAGCCCTAGCCACAGCTGGATACGGAACTGCTCTTGGAGTCATCCGTTCTGCCGTTGGAAACGGCAAGAAGATCCATGTATTCGCAGACGAAACCAGGCCATTTCTGCAAGGATCTCGCCTAACAGCTTGGGAAATGATGAAGGAAGAGATCCCCTGTACACTCATCACTGATAGCATGGCCGGTTATTTCATGCAGAGAAAACAGGTCAATGCAGTGGTAGTTGGAGCTGACCGCATTGCAGCTAACGGTGATGTCGCGAACAAAATCGGTACCTACACGGTTGCTGTCCTTGCCCATCAACACGAGATACCATTTTATGTCGCAGCTCCTCTTTCAACAATCGATCGTAACTGCCCTTCTGGAGACTCTATCCCTATCGAGTTGCGTGACACCAGTGAAGTCAGAGAATTTAAAGGAAACCGTCTGGCACCAGACGTCACATTGATTGAAAACCCAGCTTTTGACATCACACCCAACGATCTAATTTCAGCAATTATCTGTGAAATGGGAATTGCCCGATCACCGTATCGGAAATCGATCAACCAATTCTTTCAAAAGTCCACCCTCCATTAAACATGCTTACTCTTGGAATTGAATCAAGCTGCGACGAAACAGCAGCAGCTGTTCTAAAAGAAGGCAACAGGTTACTCTCAAATGTTTTTGCTTCCCAAAGCAAGATACATCATCACTTTGGCGGTTTAGTACCAGAACTCGCCAGCCGCGAACACATTAGAAGCATCTGTTATGTTCTTGAAAAAGCTCTGTACAAAGCTAAAACAGACTTTGAATATATTGACGAAATTGCTGTTTCAAAAGGACCAGGACTAATGGGAGCGCTGCTGGGTGGTCTGACCTATGCCAAAAGTCTAGCCTTTTC
>CAZMUJ010000105.1:0-15310 GCA_964569605.1 uncultured Acidobacteriota bacterium | reverse complement strand
AACCAGCAAGCCACAATGTACGAGAAGGACGGCTAATGGTAGAGGCTGCTCGGAGATATGGGAGAGTGGTGCAGGTGGGGCACCAGATTCGGCGCTCTATTGCAGCAAAAGCCGCCGTGGATTATTTGCAGTCTGGCCAGTTAGGTGAGGTGTACATGGCCAAAGGTCTTTGCTACAAGTGGAGGGATACAATCTTTAAGACTCCTGATGAACCGATCCCCGAGGGAGTTGATTACGATCTTTGGCTTGGTCCGGCACCAAAACGTCCTTTTTCAAGAAACCGATTTCACTACGAGTGGCATTGGAACTGGGATTATGGAAACGGAGATATTGGCAACCAGGGTGTTCACCAATTGGACATTGCGCGCTGGGGATTGGGTATTGAGCGTCATCCAGACCGGGTAAGTGCAACCGGAGCCCACGTTATGTTTGATGACGATCAGGAAACTCCCAATGTACTTCATGCTAACTTCACTTATAAACAGGCAGGCCATTCCCCCTTGATTCTCCAGTTTGAAGTAAGACCGTGGATGACCAACAAAGAAGCAAATATTGGTGAGGATGTGAGAGATACAGTGGGAGTGATTTTTTATGGATCAGAAGGATACCTAGTCTTGGATAGCTACAGTAGTTGGCGGGTATATTTAGGAGAAAAGCGGGAGCCTGGACCTCATGCTGAGGCAGGGGGCGATCATTTTGAAAATTTTATAGAAGCAGTTCGGTTAGAAAAACCAGAGCTTCTGAATTGTGACATCGAAGAAGGACACCGTAGTGCAGTTCTCAGTCACCTAGCCAATGTCTCCTATAGACTTGGTCGCTCGCTAAAGTTTCATTCCGAAACTGAGAACTTTGGAAGCGAAGTTGAGGCCAATGAGATGTTAAGCAGAGATTATCGGCCTCCCTACTCGCTTGGAGACACTGTATGAAGTTACTTAGATTGTCTATTTGGAGTCTATTAGTAGTTATTATGATTGACTCCAAACAACTTTTTTCTCAGACCGAGTTACGCTTTAATTCGCAGGTTTCTCAAGTCGATGTTTTTATTCGAGATCAAGCCTTTACTAGCTACCTGTTTGGAAAAGAAAGAAGCAAGCCAGTGCTGTTTCCAGTCAGAGCTCCTGGAGGAAGAATTGCAAACCGAAATTTCCCTTTTAAAAAAGATGTGCCGGGTGAATATCTAGATCATCCACACCAAGAGTCAGTATTCTTTGCCTTTGGTGATGTGGGTGATGAGAGGCTTGATTTTTGGAGTGGCCATGACGGAGTTCGCATCGTTCATCGCTCGGTTTTAGAAATGAAAAGTGGTGAAACTGGACTTCTCCGAGTTTTACTTGACTGGGTCGATTCAGAAGGAAAACTTGTTTTACAAGAGATCCGGAGGATGGAGTTTGGTGGCAATCAAGATTTCTGGTGGATAGACCATACTAGCCGGCTTCTGGCTGATCAGAAATCGGTCCGTCTTAACGAAAACAAAGAAGGATTGTTCGCTATTCGGGTTTCGGCAGCTTTCCGGGAAGATACTGGAAATTCACAGTACTTGGATGCCTTTGGTCGCAGGGGAGCCAAGACTATTTGGGGTACCCGTACACCTTGGTTAGCGTTACAAGGAAAGCTTGAAGGAGATCCTTTGACGATTGCTATATTTGATCATCCTAGTAGTTTCAATCATCCTGCCTACTGGCACTGTAGGGACTATGGTTTGTTTGCCGTTAATCCACTGGGGAGAAGGCAGTTTGTAAAGGGAAGTATTCCGATTGGATTTGAGATTAAGTTGGGTGAAAGTTTGCAGTTTCGATACCGTTTGTCTTTATATTCTAAGGAAATCAGTAAACAGAATCTTGACGATGACTATCAGAAGTACATCCGTTAAGGCCTTCAAGAATCCCCCTCAGAAATCCAATTGAGCGAGCGGCACATGTCTTTCCATCTGGGTCATAAACAAAGGGTTCAACACTGATCCATCCAGAGTAGTTAAATTGTCTTAGGACCTGCAGGATTTTTATAAATGAATCCGATCCTTCCCCTGGACCTCTTAAGTTAGAATCATTTAGGTGAATGTGAGCTATGTGTCCGTCTGGCAGCCATTTTTGGAGGACTAAATCAGGGGGTAAAGACTCCATGGCTCGAACAGATCTGTTATCAAACATGGTTTTAAAAGAAGGATGATTAACAGATCGAACTAGTTCACTAGACTCCTCTAGACAGTTGATGAAATTAGTTTCTGTTTTAGTTAGCGCTTCAATACAATAAATTAAATTTCTATCGCCAGCGTGCTTAGCAATTTCTTTGAAAAAGTTCACCACTCGTTCGAACACTCGGGAGTGGTCTTCATCAGGACTAACCATTCTCTCATTTGGTGACCCATGTACTAAGACCTTTCCTCCTAGTTCAGAGCACAAATCGATAAGGCCGAAGAGAACATCTCTAGTACGGAGACGGACAGAAGAATTAGGGGAGGTGACAGAAAGATTTGGTGGTGTCACAAGTAACCAGTGAAGGCCCGCAATTTCAAGGCCTGCGTTCAGAACACATTGTTTGATTTCTTTAATCCGGGTTTGGGAAAGTTTGTGGGGAGTTTTGCTCAAAGTAAAGGGGGCAAGTTCCAGGCCGTTGTAACCAACTGCTGCAGTGAAAAGGCATTGTTGGTGAAAAGAAAGGTCTCTAAGGACTTCGTTACAAAGAGAAATTTTCATCATTTCATTTTTGCCTAAACCGGTTAATTGATCAACCTGAGTTTTTCTTAGATCTTTTTAATTGCCTGAATTTTGTGATAATGACAAGATTAGATAATTTTGCAAGACTCACGTTGTTACAGTCTAAAGCATTTTGATTTTGTAAGGATTATATCTTTTGAAGATCAAGCTTGAACGAGTAGAGACCTATGAAAGACAGGTCCAACTGAGGCTCCCTTTTCACTATGGAGACATGGTTATAACCGAAGTTCCACAGGTTTTTTTACGAGCTAAAATCAGAGATGCTATAGGTAGAACTAAAAAGGGAATTGCAGCTGAAGTACTGGCTCCCAAGTGGTTTGATAAGAATCCAAAACTCAGCACCCAAAACAACTTTGACCAGATTCGTCAATCTATTTGTATTGCTGCCAACCTCTATCTCTCTGTTTCTACACCACAGCACCCTTTTACATTATCCTTTGATCATTATCGATCTCAGCTGCAGGAGGGCAGTAAAAAAGGGTTAATTCCTCTAGTCGCAGGATATGGACCGGCATTGCTCGATCGAGCTGTTTTGGATGCTGTTTGTCGTCTAGAAGGAGTTTCTTTTTGGGAGGGAATTCGGAAGAATCTGCCAGGTTTCCGCCACCATCAAGAAGCTTCTGACCTTGATAATTTTGACTGGGATCAATACCTCTGTACGTTCAATCCTTTGAAAGAAATCCAGGTTAGGCATACGGTTGGATTGTCCGATCCGATTACCAATCTAGATCAAGAACTGGAGAAGCGGATTAATGATGGACTTCCTGAGACACTCGAAGAAGTAATCCTCGAATATGGAAACCGTTTTTTCAAAGTTAAGGTAAGCGGACATATAGAAGAAACCTTATCTAGGATGAAATCTATCGCTGCTGTTCTAGATTCTTTGGGAACTTATCATGTTACACTCGATGCCAACGAACAGTTTGATACACTAAATAGATTCCAGAACTTTATAGAACAGTTGGCAACTTCTAAGTCTTTACAGCGCTTCTGGAAGTCTATTCTCTTTATAGAACAACCCCTGGATCGTCGGATTGCATTGGAACATGATCTTCGGAAGATTTGTCCGGAAAGGCCAGTTATCATTGATGAATCTGATGGGAAACTTAATTCGTTCATTAACGCCCGTCAACTAGGGTATCGAGGTGTTACCTCAAAAGCATGTAAGGGTGTCTATAAAGCAATTCTGAATCAGGCTCGGTGCAGTGTGTGGAACCGTGATAACTTAGACGGATATTTTTTCATGTCTGGGGAAGACCTGACCACTCAAGCTGGAGTTGCTGTTCAACAAGATCTTGCGGTGGCTGCCTTATTGGGATTGGGTCATATTGAAAGAAATGGGCATCATTATGTTAAGGGATTTTCTGGAGTTTCTTTGTCTGAACAGAGTCGCTTTATTTCGGCCCATCCGGACCTCTATCAAAAGGTTGGTGAGACTGTCTGCTTGAAGATTCGAAAGGGTGGAATCAATTTAAGTAGTTTAGACGGACCTGGTTTTGGAACCCATGTCATTCCTGATTTTGACTTCATGGATCCCGTACTCACCGTAGAGCAGAGATAATTTACCTATCTAATCTCTTTAGTTGACGTTCTGAAAATATACAGAATGATGAAAGCTAAGTGTGTAGGATCTTGTGGGAAAATCGGAGAGGGTCAATCATTTCCATTATTTCATGGAGAAAAGTGGGCCCTTGTTCTAATAGAAAATGATTAAAGTTTAATACCCGTTCCTGCGGATTGTTCAATGGTTTTAGATGAGTCAAAAGGTAATCAATATGTTTTTTCAGAACAGGGGACCTATGGCGATAATTGGTTATGAATCGGGCTTTGACCTTTTCTAGCTGATAGAGCATCTTGTCCTGTGTGTTGTCAAGCATTGCAGAAACTGTAGGGTCGGAAGAATGGGTGGACTTTTGAAGCTTCTTCAGGCTGATCCGTAATTTTTCTTCTAAAGATTCGATTTGTTCCAGCGTTTCACTTTGTTGGGTTTCCTGTAAAACTCTCTTTATAAGAGCGTCGTTCGATTTTTGAAGTATCTCTACAGGTTGAAGATGGTTTTGCTTTAAGTATCGTTGGGATCTACGGTTTACAATTGTGAATCCTGCTCTGGGCAAGATAACCGGTTCAACCCCCCAGTAATCTGCAATGGAATTTACTTGTGAAAAATAAGCAACCTCCGCAGGACCACCAATGTAAAAGGCTGTTGGGAAGAAATAATCCTGTAGAATGGGACGCAGCAAAACGTTAAATCCCATACGTTCTGGTTCTTTACCGGCTAGTCTTAATAGATCTTTAGTGGAGAAACTAAGTTTTTTGGGTCCCTTTGCACGATACTTTCCTTTTTCCCAGATCAGCTTGTAACGTCGGTATTCATCGATTAGAAAAAGAAGGCTTTCACTCGTATCGACCGACACTTGAGGCTCATAACCAGCTTTGGATATCTGTCGATTTCTCTTCTGAAGAGTTTCAATTAGGTTTTCGCGATGGGTGATGGCAATTTCATAAAAATGGGATAAATGACTTCTATGGATATCCATAAGGGGATCAAATACGATTAAACCGTAGTCTCTGAACAGATGACTAATCCAGCTTGCGAATCCCTCTCTGAAACTACGTGAAGGTATATAGGCTTGGCTCAATCTCTTAAGTACCGGCTCTGCATATGGATAAGAATCTACCCTAGTGAATAGTTGATCAAGGCAATCCCCGATAGCGTCCAATTTAACTGTTCCTGCCATTTGAAACAGATCTTTGGAGTCTTTAGGGAATCTAAGCGAAAGAAGGTTGTTATTTGAATCCACAAAGTGACTATTTCGGATCTCTTCGAAGTCCGAATCGTTTGATGCCATCCAAAATATAGGTACTGCATTGATTCCTTTTTTACGAAGCTGAGCTGCTAGACAAATGGCTGTTGCTGCTTTGAAAACTGTAAAAGAAGGGCCCCCAAATAAACCGACTTGTTGTCCTGTTATCACGGTGACACAATCCTTGGACTTGAAGGCTTCCAAGTGTTTATTTAGTAGGCTACTGTCATGGAGATTTTTGTTGTAGGCACTTAAAGAAGAAGTGAAATGAGATCTGGGCACCTGGCAGGATTGACGGGATTTGTCGATACGTTTTTTTATATCTGAATCTTCTAAGGGTGGAGGGTTGTAAAAGTTCTGTACTTTAGAAAATTGATTTACGAAGTCGACAAAAAGTGAATTTTGTCCTGAAAAGTCCCCGAAGGGTAAGTCGACACTATCCATTGTAGTAAGGAAAATTAATATGTTTTTTATAAGCTTTGACTTTTGGTTTTGACGTTGTGTAAACGGAATGTTGTTACAGGTATGTCCTAGAGCTAGTTGTTATTCCCACTAATCCAAACTAGTTACGTTGTAATCATAGTATGACTTTGGTTATTTGGAAATACAATCGGTCGTTTAGTTCATAACTAGAATGAGCAATGAATTGTTTTCCTTTTTGGTATTAAGGAGGCTTAAAAATTATTCGAAAATCATTTCCTGAAAAGGAGGTGAGTTGCTGCCCTGGTTAATTGATTCATTTAGGACACATATGGATTTTAGGTGAAGCTACTATTAAAAACTTAATTTTACTTAATCAAATTAGACAAAACATTACAATAAAGTAGGAAAAGAATTATAATTAGGATTTGTTTAATGAATATACTTCATTGCTGGAATAAAATTAATTTACTGTCTTAGTAGGATTTTGAGTAAGGACTAGATTGGAAAAGAAAGCTATTTATAGTAAGAGTCGTACCGGGATGCTTAAATCTCATTTAAAGGAGGGGTTCCGTATGGATTTTTCTTGGAATTTTGTGTTATCCCTTTCCGCCATAATCAGGACAAGTCCGATTGAGGAAATAAACTGAGATGAAAATCGGAGTAAGGCACGCTGAGGATGTGTCCATTATCGATATTGAGGGGCGTCTGGTAGCCGGTGTTGGTGCTAACCAGCTTCGTGACTTGATGGACCAATTAGTGCTGAAGAGAGGGAGGAAAGTTCTACTAAATTTAGAGAAGGTTTCACGTATTGATAGTAGTGGTGTCGGGGAGCTTGTTGCTTCTATAAAGCGTGCAGAACGCGCTGGATATCAGGTGAAATTGTTGAGTATTGCTCCCCAAGTACGACATGTTTTGGACCTTGCTAGAATATTGCCGCTTCTTGATTTTGCTGAGAATGAAGCAGAAGCCTTAGAAGATTTTCAAGGTGGGCCCTATCTTAACAGTACGGATTAATCTTTCTAGATGCGTATGGGGAACTCTAATAAAGATTTGATTCTCTATTTGAAAAAGTATGGGTAGGATTCCCTTTTAAAGTTTGAAAAGTTAGTCTTAAGAAGAAAATCGGATGAAGCGCGAGGCGTACGAAGAGTCCCGGAGAGGATTCTCGAATTTCCCCTGTCGGAGCTGACCCAGTGTTGTGATGGTTGTATCAAAAATATTGGTTTCAGTATCAATAAGTCCTGATTTGACCAGCTTTTGGAAGTCTTGAAAATGTCTACTCTGAATAACCCCTTTTTCATTCCGGAAAAAAACAAGAGATCGATCTAATCCGTCAAGGCCATAATGATCACGGAGATCTTTGAAATTGTTTACGCTACTGTCAATGGAGCAACCAGAAATTCCAGTTGTGGATTGTCCGACTAGCAGTACAAAGTGATTCTCATGAATCCGAAACTTTCCTTCAACTGGGACTCCATGAGAAACCCAGTTTGGAAGAAATTGGCCCAGGGTTTTTTTGACCAGACTAGCCTCATCCTCGTTGATAGGATCTCGAAAGGGATAGATCCACAGTTGAGCCCCATCTCCAAATTCAGAAAACTCCTGAAAGTACATATGTTATATATTTTAACATGATCAGAAGGTTTGCCCTTTTGTTTTAGAATCTAGCATTTAATAGTAAATAAAAGTGGAATTCAGTCCTAGACAGTAATGGAGAGGAGAGTTGTTTTTCCTGTTCTCCATTTGAGTTTGACCTTGGAGATTACTAAATATCTTTGGTGACAAAGGTTGCAGAATTCAATTAATTTGGTTTGAGAATTTTGTGGGTTCTTTCAATTTATCTATGTTTTGGGAAAAAATGCAAAATTCTTCAATCAATGTAACGCCGTTCGACTTGAGCTTTGATCCCAGAAAAAATTTCATAAGGGATGGTATCTGTGAGATTTGCTAAAGCTGTACATGACAGTGGTGACTTGGGTTTTTCGCTAAGAATTTCAACCTCAGTTCCTGGATATACATCCTCTATTGAGGTTACATCGATACAAGTCAAATCCATGTTTACTCGACCAACCACTGGAGCCAGTTTACCTCGAACTAGCATACTGGACTGATTTGAGAGTATACGAGGGTATCCATCAGCGTATCCTATTGGCACGATTGCAATGCGACTTTCTCGTTTGGTTTTAAAGGTACTTCCATAGCCAATCCATTTCCCCACTTTGATATCTCGCACACTAAGTAGACGACTTTTCCATCTTAGGACTGGCTGAAGGTCATCAAATCCCGCACAGGGAGCAATACCATAAATTGCGAGTCCAATTCTCACAAGGTCAAGATGAGCTTTAGGGAATCTTAAGCCAGCGCTGTTACAAATGTGTTGACGTTTTCCTAATCCAGCTGTGACCTTTAACAATCTTTGTAGCTGTAGGTGGGAAAAACTTGGATCTAAGTCGGCCCGTGCAAAATGAGAGAAGACGCCAGAGATCTTTAAGGTTTTAAGTTCTAAAAATCTAGAAGCCCGTTCCCAGGGAATTCCCATGCGTGTCATACCGGTGTCAATTTTCACTTCAACCCTTAACCCTGAGGGAACAGGTTTTGAATGATGAAGGACTGCAGTTAATTGATGTTCAATAAAAGTCTGAACTTCATTGTTTTGGAAGCCATTCAAAACCAAAATTTCTTTTTTGGGTAGTATTTTTCGAAGCTTTATTGCGTCTTCTAGCCAAGCTACTGCAAAGCAAGAGACCCCCTGATTACTTAGGATTCTTCCGATTTTTGTCAGACCATGCCCATAGGCATTTGCCTTCAAGACAGGCATGAGTAGGGTCTGATTACCTAGACGAGACCTAATAGCATTCAGGTTGTGTAAAAGCTTGGAGATAGATATCTCCAACCATGACCTGGTTGTCATTATCGGTCTGGTGCCAGAGTTTCAAATCTTGTCCACTTATCAATAAAAGCAAGTTTGATAACTCCGGTTGGTCCATTTCGTTGTTTGGCAACAATAATTTCGGCTACGCCCGGTTCTTCTTCTAAATCCTCACCTTTTTTATAAAGATCTTCTCGATAAATGAAGATCACAACATCGGCATCCTGTTCAATAGCACCTGATTCTCTTAAATCCGAAAGTTGAGGCCTTCCGATTTGGCGCCCTCTCCTTTGCTCTGGAGCTCGACTCAACTGGGAAAGGGCAATCACTGGAATACTGAGCTCTTTAGCCAGAGCTTTAAGGGATCGACTAATTGCAGAAATTTCGCGTTCTCGGTTATCTGATCTTTTACTTCCTCCTGATGGAGACATCAGTTGTAGGTAATCTACAATCAAGAGATCAAGACCGTATTCTGCTTTCAACCGTCGAGCTCTCGATCGCATTTCCATGATGGAAGTTCCAGCACTATCATCGATAAAGATGTTAGCCCGATCAAGATCTCCCATTGCGGCAGCTAGTTCCGTCCAGTCTCCTTTTGAAAGCCGGCCCGAACGTAGCTTGTGACTATCAATGCGTGCCTTAGAACAAAGCAGACGAGTTACAACCTGGAAGTCGCTCATTTCAAGACTAAAAATGCCGACGGATTTTTGGGAAAGGGCTGCATTTTGAGCAATGTTTAGAGCGAGACTAGTCTTTCCGACACCTGGACGTGCTGCAATAATAATGAGATCGGTTTGTTGAAACCCACATGTCATTCGGTCCAGATCGCTGTATCCAGATTCAATACCTGTAATCAGGGTTTTTTGATCGTAGAAAGATTGGATCTGTCTGTAAGTATCTGGAAGAAGGTGCTCGAGCTTGGTAAAGCCTGTAGAGATTCTTTGCTGGCTAACCTCAAAAATGGAACGCTCAGCTTCCTCCAACAAAGCGGGGCCATCGAGATCATCGGTAAAGTTCTGTTCCAATATTTTGTAGGCGGCGTGGATTAGTTTTCTCTGGACAGCTTTTTCTTTAACAATATTGGCGTAGTGATCAATGTTAGCAAGCCTAGGAACTCCATCGAGCAGGGAAGAAATGTACGAGGCCCCACCAATCTCCAGAAGATGGTCTCCTTTTTTAAGTTCAGATCGAAGAGTGACGGCATCAATAGCCTTTTGTCCAGATGCCAGCTTCGTCATACTAGTAAAAATGATCCGGTGTGCCTGAAGATGAAAGTCATCCATTTGAAGTGTAGTGGCAGCTTGATCGAAGAGAAGATTGTCTAGAAGAATTGCCCCTAAGACAGCCCGTTCTGCATCTGCACTATGGGGTAGAGTCTTTTTGAGAGTTATATCAGAAACTGCCATTGATACAGCAGTGTATACAACCTTCCCGAGACCGTAAATAAAGGAAGGCTAAACATCTCTTACGGCTTGATAGTTAAAAACCACACGATCAAGTGATTGGCCCGAATTGAATGGTTGGAAATAAAAGTCAAGAATACAATTGATTTCCGTAAAAACTAGTTTTGGGCGGTTTGGTTGTAACAGGGATTCCATGTTGTATTAAGAAATAGAATCGACCCAGTCAAGAGAGAGTTCAGCTGTTACCCGTTTCCTCAGGTATTGTTGGTGCTTTATTGATGGAGGTTTCTTCTTCCTCGGAAGCAAGGGCTTCTTTTTGAGCTTCAAGTACTTTTTTGGTTTTAAGGATTTGATTCTCTATGTTGTCAATTATTTTCGGACTTTCTTCACTGTCTCGCTCAAGCACTTCTTCAGAAGGAGAATCCTCTTCAAGCATCACTGAAACAAGAAGTTCAACCCTGATCTCTGGGTGCAGATAAGTAGGTATCTGGAAATTCCCAATTGTTTTTAATGGTTGCTCAAGCTCAATTTTACGGCGGTCTAAGGTAAATCCCTTTTGTTCAAGAAGATCTGTGAGATCCTTAGCTGTAACAGATCCAAAAAGGGCTCCCGTTTCACCAGCTTTCCGACTAAAAACTAAATGAAGACGATTTATTTCTTGGGACAAGATTTCAGCATCTTCTTTAATCTTGGAATCCTTCCGAGCGAGAGTGATTCTCTGTTGCTCCACAATCTTTATGTTGGCAGATGTAGCTGGAATAGCCAATCCCTTGGGAATCAAGTAATTACGTCCATAGCCAGATGCTACTGTGACAGTTTTGCCTCGTCTTCCCAAGTGAATTACATCGTCAACTAAAATCAATTGCATGACAGTTTCCTAGCCTATACGGCACGACATTACTGCACAAATCCCAATAGAGTTTTTATGCTTTCTCCAGTTGGCTGGATTCATCAGTCGATGGTGGTGGGAGTGATTTTTCCGGTTCTTTGGGTGAAGACTGCTCAGATTCTAACTCTATATCCCCACCAATATTTGACTGAGGAGCATCTTTTTTCTGTCGTTTCATCCTTTTCTGAATACGTTTCCCCATTCCGTCTGTTCTAATCGTGAGAAACCGAATAACTGTGTCGGTAACTTTGAAACGGCGTTCCAATTCAACCACTGCTTTGGCTTGATTGTCCTCTATCAGGAGAAACACAAAGGTTCCTTCGGTATATTTCTTGACTGGGAATGCAAGACGCTTTCGAACCCACTTCTCAACACCGAGGATTTTGGCCCCCATTTCTTCTGCCGCGACTTTGTAGACGTTGATCGTTTCTTCCAGATCGGTGTCTGCAAGGTCAGGGGCAAGCACAAAAACAACTTCATAGCGTCGCATGGACAAATTCCCTCAAGCTAAAACATTCCATTCTAACATATCAAAAATGAGTTGGAGCTATCTCCCATTGCAATATAAGAACATTAAAAATAGGGCGAATTCAGAGAGTCTATTTCAATAGGGGTGCGATGACAATAGCAACTATAGACATGAGCTTTACCAAAATGTTCATTGAGGGACCACTCGTGTCCTTAAAGGGATCACCTACGGTATCTCCTACTACTGCAGCCTTGTGGGATGCAGATCCTTTACCGTCTAACATGCCTCCCTCAATAAGTTTCTTGGCATTATCCCAAGCCCCTCCAGCATTTGCCATAAACAATGCCATGAGAACTCCTGTCAAAGTAGCCCCAGCCAGCATTCCTCCCAAGGCCTTAGAGCCCAAAAGTGTTCCCATTAGAATTGGAGCCACAATTGCCACCAATCCTGGAAAAACCATTTCCATAAGTGCGGCACGAGTGGAGATATCAATACAGCCCTTTGTATCAGGTTTTGCAGTTCCTTCAAGTAATCCTTCGATCTCTCTAAACTGGCGACGAACCTCAGCTACCATTTTGAAAGCAGCTCTTCCCACTGCTGACATGGTTAAGTCTGCTATCAAAAACGGCATAGTTCCGCCTACAAAAAGTCCAATCACAACAATTGGATCCAACAGACTAAGTACTTTGAGGTCTACAGTTTTACAATAGGCTGAAAATAGGGCCAGAGCCGTAAGGGCAGCAGACCCGATAGCAAAACCTTTTCCAATCGCTGCTGTGGTGTTTCCAATGGAATCCAAATTGTCAGTTATAGTTCGGGTTTTTTCACCCAATTTACACATTTCAGCAATGCCACCAGCATTGTCTGCGATAGGGCCGTATGCATCGACTGACATTGTTATTCCAACTGTTGAGAGCATACCTACTGCAGCAACCCCAATTCCGTAGAGACCTGCGTAGTAATATGCGAGAAGTATGCTGGCGCAGATTGTGAAGATGGGAAATACGGTTGACTGCATACCAACCGCAAGACCAGCAATGATGTTAGTCGCAGCACCTGTCTTGGAAGCTTTAGCAATTCTAAGGACAGGACTGGCAGAAGTGTACCATTCGGTCAAAAGTCCGATCACGCTTCCACTGATTGTGCCCAATAAAATGGCAACAAAAACCCCGATTTCTAATTCTAGGGAGACGATAGTGAAGTAAGTACCAATCAGAAGAATTAAAGCACTCACCAAAGGTAAATAACGAAGGGTCTTTGCAGGCCCTAAGGATTGGAATATGCGTATACAAGCAATACCGATCAATGAAGAGATTAACCCTATCGCTATAATGTAGAGAGGTAGCGCCATGTAGAACACTTTGTTGGAATCGGTAATGTTTAGGACATTCGAAGCACCTGCGCCAGCCAGAATAATAGTTGCGATTACCGAACCGACATAACTTTCAAAGATATCTGCTCCCATTCCAGCAGTATCACCCACACAATCACCGACATTATCAGCAATGGTTGCAGGATTCCGCGGATCATCTTCCGGAATGTTAGCCTCAACTTTTCCCACAAGATCAGCACCAACATCGGCCGTTTTTGTGTAGATTCCACCTCCCACTCGAGCAAACAGAGCGATTGAGCTCGCACCCATTGCAAATCCACTAATGTCGGATAAATAAATCGACTCAGATAAAAAAAGTGAAAATATTAAGGAAAGACCTATCAGACCTAGGCTGGCAACGGAGAGACCCATTACAGATCCCCCGAAGAAAGCTATATTTAATGCCTTCGAGATACCGGATTCATTAGCGGCCTGTGCCGTGCGAGCGTTTGCCTTTGTAGCTGCTTTTAGACCAAAAAATCCAGCCATCATTGAGCATGCTGAACCCAAGACAAAGGAGAATGCTGTTGATAGAGATACCCACCAAGTCAGAAGACCGAAGATTACTACGATAAAGAGTCCTAGGATACTGTATTCTCTCCTCAAAAAAACCATGGAACCCGAGTGTATCTCCTGGCAGATTTCTTCCATTTTTTGGGTAGATATTTTAATTTTCTTAAGCATGTAATAAATGATGGCTGCAAAGACTAAGCCTGCAAAGCCTATTAAAGGCAAAAGAAAGTAATACTTAAGCATTTTAAAAGAATCCTTTTAATTTAATCGAAGGTTTGTGGTTTCGAGTTTGTTGTAATTGGTCATACTTTTCCCCATGCCGTGCAGTAAAATAGAGTCCACAATTTCCACCGCAGAATCAAGAATGGTATTAAGTAATTTCCGTTCTTTTTGATCGAACTCGTCGAGAACAAAAGAGCTAAGGTCAGATTTGGGTCCAGATTTTCCTATCCCAATACGCAGTCTAGCAAATTCCTTAGATCCTAGTGCAGCAATGATAGAGTTCATTCCCTTATGTCCACCAGACCCACCTCGTTCTCGGAGCCGAATTCGTCCAAAGGGGATATCCACGTCATCATAGATCACGAGAAGCTCTGAGTGCTCGAGACTATGCCAATCCATCAGGGCACGAATAGCAGTTCCACTGTGATTCATGTATGTCTGAGGTTTCGCGATCAAAACTTTACGCTTGCAGCGTCGGATTTTCGAAACCAGGCTCTGACAAATTGATTCAAACTTACCTTCTGTTCCTGTTACAAGGCGGTCAACAACCATGAAACCTACATTGTGCCGTGTTCCCACAAACTTACTATGAGGGTTGCCAAGCCCTGCAATTAAATACAATAGTTATTACCTAATCGTTTTCTGTCGGGGAATCTTGGTTTTCTCCAGAAATATTTTCACCCGCTTCAGCATCTGTTAGATCATCCTCGAGGTCTTCTTCGGCTTCAGGCTCAACCTCAACTTTGGGAGGAACAACGGTTACAACTACCAAGTTTAGATCTGATTCTATTATTAAATCTTCGGTTTCAATCTGTAAATCACTTACTCTAAAAGTATCTCCAATATTCAGATTAGCAATAGCAATAGGAATGTGATCAGGAACATCTTTGGGAAGGCATTCTACCTCTATTTCTCTCATTATAATGTCGACAATGCCTCCCTCTTTAACGCCTTCTGCTTCCCCAACTGTCTCGATTGGAACGCTAAAGATTCGTTTTTCATCCATAGAAATTGTCTGGAAATCAGCGTGTAGAAGATTCCCTTGAATTGGATCTATCTGTAGGTCTCTAATTAGAACATCCAGATGTTTTTCACTAATCTCTAGTTTGAAAACGGTATTACGGCCTGATTCGGAATGTAGAATTGAAACAATTTCCTTGGGGTTAACAGATATCGATAAAGATTCGGTTGCTTTTCCGTAAACAATGGCTGGAATTTGGCCAATGGAACGCAATCTTCGGTTTGCATTTTTCCCTGTTTTCACCCTAGGTAAAGCAGTCAAGACAAAATTAGTCATCATTGAATTCCCCAGAACCCCCAAAAATGTTCAAATGAAAAGTTTACTAACCGAAGTTTCCTCATGAATGGATCGAATGGCCTCGCCCAGAAGTTTTGCGACATTTAGAACTATCAATTTCTCAATCCGTTTTTCCTCTGTGATTTTGATTGAGTTCGTTACAACAACTTTTTCTATTGGAGAGTTACTAAGTCGTTGCATAGCAGGACCGGACAAGACTGGATGAGTAGCAGCTGCAAAAACTTTTTTGGCTCCACCATTTAGCAGAACCTCTACAGCATTAACTAGAGTACCAGATCTGTAAATAATATAATCAACAATAACGACATCCTTTT
>CAZMUJ010000104.1:0-18142 GCA_964569605.1 uncultured Acidobacteriota bacterium | reverse complement strand
CCCGTTTATCCTTAGGTCCTCTAGATTGGAAAGGTTGGCTAGCTCTGAAGGAATTTCCCCCGTGAGCAGGTTGCAGTTTAGAGAGAGGTCCTCCAGATTGGAAAGGTTGGCTAACTCTACAGGAATTTCTCCCGTTAGTTGGTTAGTGTTTAAATCGATCGATGCTATGCTATGCGAAGTTGTCGCGCTCTGCAGAATGGAGGTTGTCGAGTTCTGCAAAATTGAGCAAGTCACCCCATACCAGGCAGGCTCAGAACAGGGATCTTCGTTGAAACCATCCGCTGAAGTCGGGGAATCCTTCCACCCCGAGTTAGCCCCCCAGGAATCACCTCCTGTTGTGTTGTAGAGGCTGATCAGCGCATCACGTTCTGTCGTCGATGCACTCATCAAAAAGCTTTGCGCAAAAGCTACTGGTTGCACTAACAACAGGAAGGTTAGCAGTACTAGAGAACACGAGAGTTTATTTCTTTGGGCACGTTTCATTTTTAACCTACTAAAAAATGGCATCAACTATGTTTGAAAACCCTGATCAGATTTTTATTTTTAAATACAATTACAAATAAAGAAGTCGAATGTTGGAGAACTTTTTCTAACTTACGGTTAATATACAGAAATAAGCAACCATTCTATACAAACCATATTTCTGACGCTGTTGTTTTCGTTGGATCTGCTTCAACTTACAACCTCTGAGGCAAACCCTTCATTACTGAGAAAAATAGAATGACAGTGTTGGCTATCTTCCCAACTTCCAAGGTTCAGAGCTTTTACTATTGAGAAACTCGCGAAGGGTATTACTGTCCGTGTAAAGATGATTACCGTTTAGAAAGAGTCCACCCCCATCGTACAGACTCGTTAGATTGATGAAAGATGCAGGAATCTTCCCCGTCAGTTGATTGTCATTCAGATCGAGGTACTCCAAATTGGAAAGGTTGCCTAGCTCTGAAGGAATCTCCCCCATCAGTTGATTAGTAAACATATCGAGGTATTCCAGATTGGAAAGGTTGCCTAGCTCTGAAGGAATCTCCCCCGTTAGCCCATTAAATTCTAGATTGATCGATGTAACGGTAAATTCCGAAGTCGTCGAGTTCTTTAAAGACGAACAAGTAACCCCATGCCACAAGGGTGCCGTACAGGGATCTTCGTTAAAACCATCCGCTAAAACCGGGGAATCTTTCCAACCCGAGTTCCCCCCCCATGCATCACCTCCTGTTGCCATGTAAAGACTGATTAGGGCGTCCCGCTCTATTTGTGCAAATACTGGTTGCACTAGCAACAGAAACGTTACTAAACCTAGAGAAATCAAGAGTCGATTCTTTGGTCTACCTTCCATTTTCCTCACCATTTAAAGTAAAGCAAAAAAGAGTTTTTGCTTGTTGATAATTTGAGCAGCATTATTCTTTATTTCTGATGCTGTTGTTTGCGTTGGATCTGCTTCAACTAACAATTCCTGAAATAAAATCTATTTAAAAAGTAATTAAATCCTATGATAACGTTAGTTAAACTAATGGAAAAACTCAAACTTTTTCCCACAACAGTGATCGGTAGCCTTCCGCGTCCAAAATGGGTTTTGGACATTATTCTCGATCGAAAATCAGGCCGAATATCAGAAAAAGATGCGGAACTCTTACTCGACTCGGCAATCGAGTCGTCAATTAGGCTCCAAGAACGTGCTGGACTGGATGAGATAACTGACGGTGAGTGGAGGCGTGAAAGTTATGTGAAAGTGTTTGCTGAGCGTGTCTCTGGCTTTGAAAAGGACCTTCACCTCAGTGGCATTCCCTATCCGGCCGTGGTCGCTCCTATTAAGTACTACCGTCCGCTAGTGCTGAAAGAGCTTCAGTTTACTCGCCCACGTACAAGCCGATACGTCAAAGCTACACTTCCGGGGCCCTACACCATTGGACGGCGCATGTGGCACCCAGTTCATTCCCAAAAGGCCTATTCCTCCCCTGAAACACTGATGGAGGCATGCGTTCCGATCTTGCGCCAAGAAATCGAGACTCTGCACCGTGAAGGTGTCGTCGACTCCATTCAACTGGATGAGCCCTGGCTGTCCACTATGGTTGACCCCTCCTTCTGTGAAAGAGAGGGTATCGACAATCCGCCGCGTGAGATGGACCGATGCATTGACCTTGTCAACCAAGTACTAGATGACTTTAGTGACCTAAAAACGAGTATTCATCTTTGTCATGCTCATTTTCAGAGAAGCCACGGTACAGAAGGATCTTACGAGCCAATTATGCCAGCCTTGAGAAAAGTAAAAGCTAAAACAATCTCAATGGAATATGCCACACCCATTTCAGGTGGGCTGCGTTCGTTAGAAAAATTCCCGGATAATGTAAGCCTCGGATTAGGTTGTATCGATCACTGTGATCCAAAGGTAGAGACAACAGATGTTGTCATTAGACGGGTAGAAGATGCAATGAATTACGTTGATAAAAACCGTATCACACTGCATCCGGATTGTGGGTTTGCGCCGTCAGCCCAAAATCCCGTAGATCTTGACGAAGCTTATTTAAAACTCAAGGTGATGTGTGAAGCAGCCAAAGAACTGCGCGAAAAATACGGTTAATTAGTTGGAAGATATTAGTTAGACAAAAACATTGTCTGAATAGAAGTCCGAACAGTAGAAGCAACAAATCACTATAGGCCAATCCTCAGAAAATTTTTAATCATCCCAAAGAGATGAGTACACCATCCTCTAACTAGGAAGAGAAGGGTCAGGAGTACTCCGACCCCTCTCTGTGAGAATTGAGATGGGGAAATGTACGTTAGTTTTCTCCATCTGTCCCAGGACGATTTTGCCCTCTATGAGAGGATCGATCCTTGAAAATCTCCCACTTTTCAAGTTGTTCTGGATTCAGAATACTTGAAAATTCATCTGCAAAAAATCCGCCAGTTTCAACAATTTCAGCCTTTAGATTTTCGACTTCCAAGAATGACTCTCCTAATAGACAAGGGTCTGGGTCTTCCGAAGCTACTTCTTCTCTCAAGTCGGCACTGAGAATCCGCAATTCCTCTCGAACGGGACCTACAGTGGCAACAAATTGTTCCGCGAGTGCATCGACCTCATCCATCTGTTCTTCATTTAACTCTAAAATCCGAGACAAAACTCGTCTTGGAGGAATTACAGGATTAACCCGATCTTTCCGTTCGATCGAATGGTTGTGCTCAGTTTCGAGTCTGTCTGGACTTAAGAGACCTCCAAATGATCCACCATCGCTAGGGGGACCCCCTAAAGCTGCAAGCGAGACTGTCACTAACATAATCACACCTAGACTAAATAATAGGTTTCGTTTCATTGTATGTACCCTCTCTTTCATAAAGATTCTCCTACCCCCAAAACCTTTATCGAAGCAACAGGTAAAGATACGGATTGTCAGGTTGGATGTTTCACTATCAAATGATGGCGGAATCATCCCATCATCTATCGGAACTAAGGAAATGGCTCGGAAAAGTAAATATCAGATAGTGGTCTAAGGAGAAGTAGAGATCTCCTCTGCAACCTTCAGAACTGTATTGACGTAGGTACGGCTGTGATTGTAACGATAGAGAACACGAGCCTGTCTTGACCGGCTGTTGAGTCCTTTTCTCCAGCCATGCTTCTTCAGATAATTGGCCATACTGTGAAGGGCATCCTCCACCTCAAATAGTTCAATGATGCCGTTCTGGTTTCCGTCTACCCCAAATCGAAGGGCATTTGAAGGCATAAATTGGCTGATTCCAATGGCCCCATATACGGAACCGGGTATGGCTACCAGCTCAAGGTTGGCATGTCTTGCATATTCGAAAAGAGCCTTTAACTCGTGGAAGCCCCAATCCCCAACCTTTCTTGCATTAGAGCGCAGCCAGGCTTCCCGAGAGCGTGTTAGGAGAATTTCCTGGAAAAAAGGTTTAACAATCTCGAAATCCTGTGCCAATGACAGGCTAGCCAAAGTGGTAAAGGCTCGCTTTTTCCCTAAGTAGGTACCATGTTTAGTTTCAATAGCCAGAATCCCAACAGAGATTTCTTCAGGAACTCCGTACTGGCTAGCGATTTGCCCAAGTATGGAACGATTTTCCTGGAGAAATTGTCTGGATTCTGCGAGACTTTTGGGCTTCAAAATTTCCTTGTAAACCGGACGAGAGGATGTCTTGGATTTTCTGCGAGTTTTCCCCGGGTGTAACTTGAGTTCGATCTCCTCCAAAACCAAGGCTGTAGCTCTCCCAGTAACCGAGATGCCCTGACCCTTTTGAAAGGCTTGAATGGCAGCTCGCGTGGCTGGTCCTTCCAGACTATCGACCGGACCTGGTTTGTACCCCAGTTGGGTAAGGCCCTCTTGGATCCGTTTAATCCGAGTAGCCTTGAATTTTCTCTCAAAGCGATTTCCCAGTTTGGAACGAATGGGGTCTGGATCAAAAACTGTCTGTTGAAACAACGGTTCCAGGTACTGACGGCTCATGCCATCTGAAACAAGCCGCTTAATAATTGGCTCCCAGAGATCTTCGGCCAACAAGACCGACCCCAGGAACATGGGAACAATTACTAAGCCAAAAAAAACAGTTCGATTAAGCAAGCGCATACTTTCCCTGTGAAAATATTTTAGGGGCTTCCAAATTGGTTTGCCCCATGTCACCTTTTTTTAAGGGAAGTTACAGTTGCGGCTAATGCTAACAGTAAGAAAAGTTAACGACAAATGGGACTAGGTAAATGTTAGAAAGGATCTCCAATAAACAGGTAGAACATTGAAAAAGTTGAAAATTGGGTTGTGATAAATATATTAATGCGGGGCTGAGAAAATCTATGAATAACAATAACCACCTTAAAACTTACAGACCAGAAAAAAATGCGTGTTACTGATAAGATGTCTTGGCCATCTCCTTATAGTTAAATATCACTTTTCTTTTGATTCTTGAAAGGACAATATGACCAATGAACGAACTCTAGAAACGCTACCTCAACAAGACAGTTCAAATGGTTTGCCTACACGCTGCCTGGGCTGGACCAATGAGCAAGTTTCTATTCTCTGCCTGGGAGGATGGCACATCGGGTTTGCGGCCCAAAAAGACCCCCGGCAAGCAATTCGTATAATGCACTCAGCCATTGACGAAGGTATAAATTTTTTTGACAATTGCTGGGAGTATCACGATGGTCTCTCAGAAGAAATTATGGGAGAAGCGCTATCTACTGGAAACCGACGCCAAAAAATATTACTCATGACCAAGAATTGCGGAAGGGATTACGAAGAAAGCCGGTTAAATTTGGAATCGAGTCTTCAACGATTGCAGACTGATTATATCGATCTATGGCAGTTTCACGAACTTCTATATGATAATGACCCAGACTGGATTTTCGAAAAAGGGGGGCTCAAGTATGCACTGGAGGCCCAAAAGGCAGGCAAGGTTCGTTACATAGGTTTTACAGGCCACAAGGACCCAAGAATCCATCGAAAAATGTTAGATAAACCTTATCACTGGGCCACTGCTCAAATGCCAATCAACCTGATGGATGCCCATTATCGTAGTTTTCAGAGAGAGATCCTTCCCATCTGTCTGGAGAAAAAGGTGGGTGTGATAGCGATGAAGAGTCTTGGTGGCAGTGTTAATGGAACCGGAAAGATCCCATCTGACACAGAATTCACTGTCAGAGAATGCCGAAGCTATGCTCTTAGCTTGCCTATTGCGTCTCTTTGCGTTGGGATCACTTCGATGAAGGAGTTAAAACAAGATTTAGATATCGCTCGAAATTTCAAACCACTATCTGAAACAGTACGCAAACAGCTTCTGGCCAAAGCAGAACTAGAAGCTGGAGATGGTCGCCATGAACTGTTCAAGTCAACCCAAATCTTTGACGGACCTCATCACCGTCAGCAACATTGTTTCCCTATAGACTAGAATTTTGAAAGGCTCTGTGACGGGAACGAGATAATAAGTTTCTATAAAACCATCCCAAAAGTTCCAATTCTCAACATTTAACTAGTTTGATGTAACGTCCTCCTATAAGCCATTCCGAAATATAGATGCTACCTTTTTGATCCACAGTCATTCCATGTGGGCTATTAAACTTGCCGGGAAATAGTTGCTTTGTAGGAACAATTTTTCCCTCATCTTTGATCTGATTTGGCCAGCCCAAAACGTCGCAAACAGACTCATTTTCTCCCAGGTAACCAATCAATTTGTCATTTTCGTCCAAGAGAGTAATTCTGGCTCGAAGTTCAGCTGTAATAAGAAATCCTTCATAGCTAGCCATAGCACTGGGTGTGGTCAAAAATTCCGATCCAAAGGATCTTTCGAAATGACCTTCTAAATCATAGACCTGAAAGAAACCATTACCTCTATCTGCAATGTATAGACGAGGATCTCGACGGGTGTCCAGATAGACCGAGTGAGGACAGTGAAAGTGACTAATTGGGCCCTCTTCTCCAGTGATTTTCCCAAGATAAGTACAATTTTTTTCGTATCGATGGATCCAACTGGCACCATAGCCATCAGTGACCCAGAGATCCCCATTCCCACCAAAACGCTCTTCAAATACAGCCATTCCAGTGGGGGAGTAACGTAGACTTTCATATATATTGTCTGGTGGTGTTTCCAATCTTTGCACAACCTTTCCATCGAGCGTAGTCTTAATTACTTGACCCGTTTGTTCAAGACCTGGGTTGGGTCCATATCCGTCACGTTTATAAGGTTTTGAGCCACTGTCAACAAGCCAAAGGAATTCCTTTCCATTTTCTTGCACTGTAGTGATACCGTGAATTTCAAGTAGATCTATATCCCATGAGCGTTTTAGTGTCCCGTTTGAATCCAAAAATAGGACTCTTGGTTTTCCAGGATGGGCACCAACAATATACCCAGAATCCGTTACAGAAAAAGCATGGTGTGCCCAGCCTTCTCTAAGACTTCGCGTGTCAGGAATTTTAGCCCAATCCTCAACCCATTCATAACGAAGCTCACCTATGCTAATCTCCATTTTGGATTTCCCTCTAAGTTGAATAAGTCGATGCTATAGAAATATTACTTAATGTGAATCTATATAGGAAAATAATCCTTTTAACCTAATTAAAACTATGAAAGATTCATTTACAAAAATACAAATCTGTTTTGAAGCTTGTTATTTATTACATATAAATAGACGTTGTGAGCATTAAGACCAGGAATAACATCAGAAATTTAGCTATGGTTGCCCATGTAGACCATGGAAAAACTACTCTTGTGGATGCCATGCTTTGGCAAAGTGGAGTTTTTCGGGAAAACCAGAAAGTTGTAGAACGCGTTATGGATTCTATTGATCTCGAACGTGAAAAAGGCATAACCATTATGGCTAAAAATACCTCAATTTCTTTTCAAGATGTTCATATAAATATAGTGGATACTCCTGGGCATGCAGATTTTGGGGGAGAAGTAGAACGTACTCTCAAACTAGTTGACGGAGTCCTACTTTTGGTAGATGCTACAGAAGGCCCTCTTCCACAAACTCGGTTTGTCTTAAAAAAGACTCTAGAGGCAGCACTTCCACAAATAGTTGTAATAAATAAGATCGATCGTTCTAATGCAAGGGTGGCGGAGGTCCTAGATGAAATCTACGACCTTTTCATTGACCTTGGTGCCACCCAGGAGCAACTAAATTTTCCAGTCCTCTACACCAATGCCAAGGCAGGCATTTGCCGAATATCCCAAAATGGAAAGGACCAGTCCTTATCTCCACTCTTTGAGCAAATCCTTACCACGGTGCCTCCTCCTCACTTCGATGATAGTTCCCCACTTCAACTGTTGGTCACCACTCTAGATTATGACGAATATTTGGGACGCCTAGCTATTGGACGGGTATTTAACGGAAAAATTAGTGAGAAAGAACGCACGGTCCTTTGTCGGAGAGACGGAACTATTGAGGAAGTTCATATTTCAAATCTTTATTGGTATCGAGGTCTTGAGCGAGAAAAGATTGAAGAAGCAGGACCAGGGGATATTGTTGCCTTTACAGGTGTTGAAAACATCCATATCGGTGAGACCCTTTCCAGTATTGAAAACCCTGAACCTATGCCCACATTTCAGATTGATGAACCAACCATTTCGGTTGTTATTACAGTAAACGACTCTCCTTTTTCTGGAAAAGACGGAGAGCATCTAACAGCGCGTAAATTGAAGGATCGACTCCATAAAGAAAGCCTAACCAATGTATCCATTGAAGTAGAAGACTCAGACTCCTCAGCTTCCTTTAAAGTATCCGGTCGTGGTGAACTTCAACTGGCCATACTGATTGAGATGATGAGAAGAGAACAGTACGAAATGTGTGTAGGCCGCCCCAATGTCATCACACGTAAGATTAACAACATAAAAATGGAACCAATGGAACAACTGGTCATTGACTGTCCTGACTCATATATCGGGATAGTGAATGAAAATCTGGGGCCTCGAAAAGGGAAAATGAAAAAAATGTTTAAATACAACGATGGCCGCGTAAGGATGGAGTTTTCTGCTCCTTCTAGGGGCCTGTTAGGGCTTCGCAATGAACTTTTGACGGACACTCGGGGAACAGCTGTTATCACACAAACTTTCGATCGATATGAAAAATGGAAGGGTGAGATCCCCCACCGTTCCTCCGGAGTGTTAGTTGCAGACCGAACTGGAAAAGCTACTGCCTACGCCATCGAACGCCTTCAACCTCGCGGTGAACTCTTTATATCACCTGCGGAAGAAGTGTATGAAGGAATGATTGTCGGCCAAAATTCTAGGCCTCAAGATTTGTATGTCAATATAACCAAAGAAAAAAAAGTGACTAATATCCGATCATCCACAGGAGAGATTCTTATTCATCTTATCCCTCCTAGAAAGATGAGTCTTGAACAATGTCTAGAATTCATCCAGGATGATGAAATGGTGGAAGTAACTCCAAAGACATTTCGACTACGTAAGAGGGATCTTTAGACAACAAAAAAAAACAGCAAAGTAATCCAAAGTTTTTGTTAGATAAATCATTAACAAGTAAAATGTGAAGTTCAATCATCTCCCGTTTGGAAAGCGAAAATTTTAAAGTTTCTAAACACCTTTTATTGTGTCCTTAAGGTTGTATTTTAATAAATCTTAAAGGAAGACTTTGAGTGAAAAAAGAGTTAGAACTTGATCAATGTTGCGGATTGTTTTCGTCCCAAATTGGACAATTTAAAAGAAAGTAAAAAATCAGTTCTGCGCCTAAAGGATACTTTAAGTATATTACTGGTTTCCCTTCATCAATTCCTCTCAACACAACTGTAAGCCTAGCCAGGTTTAGGGTTCTCTAGTATAAGCGAAGCGGCAACGCAGTTGAGTATTTGACCTGACGCAACGCAAAGCTTGATTTAATGCTGGCAACACCTGGAAGCTGTGTCAGGGACCCATTCAAAAACCGTTCATAGGCTGCAACATCTGGCAAAACAATACGAAGCAGGTAATCAGAATCTCCGGTCATTAAATAACAATCCATGACTTCTGGCCATCTCTGAACTGATTTCTCAAAGACCTCAAGTTGTTGCTTTACCTGTTTATCAAGTGTGACTTGTGCAAATACGGTTACACCGAGTGCTAGGGCATTGGGATCTACTAGAGCAGCATACCTCTGAATAACTCCAGCTTTCTCGAGAGTTCTCACACGACGAAGACACGGAGCTGGTGTCAATCCGACTCGCTCAGCAAGTTCTACATTTGAGAGTCGCCCTTCTTCTTGAAGTACACCAAGGATGCGACGATCGATACTATCTAACTTAAAGGACATATAAGCAATATTATTGCTAATAATTTAAAATTTTGCCAATTATTAGCAATTTTTGTTCATATAAAGATTGCTAAAATATTAGTCAAGATGAAAAATAAGCAAAAGATCAAAGATCAGAATTCAGCTCAGCTCAACTATTTGAAGGACCTTGAGAAAAAGGTTCTTTGGCTGTCGGTCTGGATGATTCATCATGCCAACCATCTTAGACCAGAGCGGGATGGAATTAAGGTCGGTGGACATCAGGCATCATCAGCATCTGTTTCCACTTTGATGACTGCCCTTTATTTCAATGAATTGCGCCCAGCTGACCGCGTAGCTGTCAAGCCGCACGCCAGTCCTGTCTTTCACGCGATTCAGTATTTGCTTGGAAACCAAACCAAGAATCAACTCGAACGATTTCGAGGATTTGGAGGCGCCCAAGCTTATCCTTCTCGCACCAAAGACGCTGATGATGTTGATTTTTCAACAGGCTCAGTGGGGCTCGGAGTGGCAATGACTTTATTCTCTTCATTGGTGCAGGACTATATTTTATTAAAGGATTCCGAATCTAAACGTGAGCAGGGTCGGATGATCGCAATCGCAGGCGATGCGGAATTCGATGAAGGAAATCTGTTCGAGGCACTTGTCGAAGGTTGGAAACATGATGTCCGCAATCTCTGGTGGATTATAGATTACAACCGACAGAGTCTTGACACGGTGATGTCCGAGCGTTTCTCGTACCGACTTGAGCGTCTCTTTAGTAATCTCGATTGGCGGGTTGAGGTGCTTAAATATGGACGACTTCTAACTGAAGCATTTAAACGACCCGGAGGTGATGCACTCCAGAACTGGATTGACAAAGCCGATAATTTTCGTTACTCAGCACTTGCATACAAAGGTGGTTCGGCATGGCGTAAAGAACTAATTCGTGATCTCGGTGATACTCACGGGATTCGGGAAATGCTCGATGACCATGATGACGAAAGACTTGGCCAACTAATGACGAACCTGGGCGGACACGACATGGAAATGGTTTGTGATGCTTTCCGAGCAGTCCCAGACAGTCAACCAACGTGCTTTATTGCCTACACCATAAAAGGCTATGGACTTCCACTTGCAGGTCACAAAGACAACCACGCTGGCATCCTGACACCGGACCAGGTGGCGATATTTAAGAAACAATTGAAAATTGGTGAAGGTGAGGAATGGGATCACTACTCTGGATTAGAGACACCAGCTGAAGAACTTCGCATGTTTCTTGAATCTGTACCTTTTGGACGGTCCCATAAACGACGTCACCGTGCCGCCTGGATCGATGTCCCTCCTCGATTTGAATCGCCGGATGCTGATAAAATATCGACACAAAAAGCCTTTGGTCGATTACTTGCAGATCTTTCACGAAAGCATCCAGAATTAGCTAACCATATCGTAACCTCATCCCCAGATGTCACGGTCTCAACAAGTCTTGGATCATGGTTGAACCGTCGTTCGATCTTTGGGAGAAATGAGCAAGGCGATCATTTTAAAGACGAGAAAATCTTGTCATCTTTGAACTGGAAAATGTCTTCCAAAGGACAACATATTGAACTCGGTATCGCTGAAAACAACCTGTTCTTGCTCCTTGCTGCACTTGGCTTGAGTTCGTCATTATTTGGGAAGCGATTACTACCAATAGGAACGGTCTATGATCCCTTTATTAGCCGTGGCCTCGACGCCTTTAACTACGCATGTTACCAAGATGCACGTTTTATTGTGGTGGGAACTCCGTCTGGCATATCGCTTGCTGCCGAGGGAGGGGCACATCAGTCAGTGTACGAACCACTGATCGGTTTGGCTCAGCCAGGCCTGACATCCTTTGAACCAGCTTATGCCGATGAATTATGTGAAATACTGCGCTGGAGCCTTGAGCATTTACAAGAGGATGATGGCGGGGCAGTCTATCTTCGGTTATCTACACGTCCAATCGATCAGCCTTCACGAGAGTTTAGTGACTCTCTCTCTAGTGAGGTTACAGCTGGAGGATATTGGATGGTCCCTCCCGGAAATGGCACCCGATTAGCCCTCGTGGCATCAGGTGCAGTTCTGCCAGAAGCCATTGATGCACACCGACAAATTTCCGAAGATATTCCTGACACTGGCTTACTTGTTGTCACTTCTGTTGACCGTTTATATCGTGGCTGGACTGACAGTCAACGTGGCCCCCTGAAGGGGAAACCACCTCATGTTTCTCGCTTGCTAGGGATGCTCCCGGATCACGCGGGTCTCGTTACTGTTGTAGATGGTCATCCCTCTATACTGTCATGGTTGGCATCGGTCAGACCACATAGAGTCGTGCCACTTGGAGTGGATCGTTTTGGTCAGTCCGGTGATGTACCGGATTTGTATCGAGAATACGGAATCGATAGCGATGCTATCATTGATGCGGTGGCACGTCTCATTGTGGAACATCGCAAATAAGTACTTTCTATGTCGATAAAAATTCGTCTACCAGAGCTTGCCGAGTCCATGACATCAGCTAACTTGATTGCATGGCTCAAACAACCTGGTGAACACGTTAAAGCCGGTGAGCCAATTGCTGAAATTGAAACCGACAAGACAACGGTTGAACTTGAATCGCCTGCAGATGGAGTCCTAGACGAGATCTGCATTGCTGCTGGAACACAAGAGATTCCTGTTGGTAGTCTCTTGGCAACAATACTAGACAGTAGTGCCGAGGGTAGTGTTACATTCGATTCGTCTTCCTCTGAACCTACAGAACCGAGTACAACTACTTCCCCATCAAAAACAAAAGCGTCAAAAGAGCAAGATCTTCCTACAACAGCCATAGAAACACAGATGTCAAGCGTTGATGTCCAAGCTACTCCACTCGCACAACGTATGGCTTCACTAACTGGCATTGATCTTGGGGAGATTTTTGGTTCTGGAGACGAAGGACGTGTTACGAAAGACGATGTCGAAAAGCGACTTGGAGAACCACCACGTTCTCTAGAGGTACCAGACTTATCATCTGATATTTCACGTATACCGTTAGCCACACCTTCTCTGCCTGATGTAGCCCATACAGATAAGTCATTGACATCTATACGCCGTGTCACCGCCGAACGGATGACAATGGCAAAGAAAACGATCCCTCACTTTTATTTGGAGATCAAGTGTGTGGTTGACCGTCTGCTGGTATTGAGAAATGACAAGAACACTCAATCGGACCTAGACAAACTAACCGTCAATGATTTTGTTGTGCGGGCTACAGCACTGGCATTGACAAAAGTCCCACAAGCTAATTCTGCTTGGACTGGGAATGCAGTACGCGTCTTTGATACAGTCAATATCTCCGTTGCGGTGACAACTGAATCAGGTCTTGTCACACCGGTTATTCGCTCGGCAGACACGAAAGATATTCGCATGATCGCAAAAGAGCTTCGTGAATTGACAGCAAAGGCACGTGACGGGAATCTACAACTGGCTGATTATTCTGGCGGAACTTGCACTATTTCGAACCTAGGCATGTATGGAATCTCGAGCCTTTATGCCATTCTTAATCCTCCACAGAGTTGCATTCTCGGCATTGGTGCAATCGAGCCAAAGGCCCTTGTAAGCGATGGAGTTGTTAATGTCGGGTCTATAATGACAATCACGTTGTCAGCCGATCACCGTGCGATTGATGGTGTCACTGGTGCGGAACTTCTCAAAGCTCTGAAGAATTATATCGAAAACCCCCATCAACTGTTTGAGTAACATGACACTCGACTCTTTAGATAGAAACTAATCGAGAGGTTTAGCCGAAACTAGTCTGGTGAAAGTTTGTCGCGGGAAATTTTAGCTCACGGTAACTGAGATACATCCAGCATTGTCTACTCTAGGTCGTCCTTCTAACCGATCTATACCACTTTCAAGTAACCAGCTATAACCACGATTAGAAAACCTAATAGTATTATTATACCGAGCGAGCGTTTGGAGTTTTGTCGAATGCTTTCGAATACTGCTGCCTTACCAGTAAGTGCAGATCCTAGAAAAAAGATTCCAAATGCGAGAAGGATCTTGATACCCATAAGCGAGTTGTATAGACCATCTCCACGATGTTGAGGAAGTGCAACAACAAGATAATTGTAGAATCCACTGGCAAGAAACAGGACAATACCTACCATGACCACTACCTTCCACTTGTCCATGATGCGCCCACGCAGAGCCAAATGTTCCGCCTCCGGCAATTGGGCCGCAGCGGGCATCAGAACAAAGCGTATGAAAACGCTTCCACCCAGAACAACAATCGCAGTGGCAATGTGAACTACACGGGACACAATTGCGATCTCAATGGCCAGAACTTCCATCTAAATTTCTCCTTATAGCGTCAAGCATATCTTATAGGCTTCCTATTACTTTTTATTCTAACTGTTGCAAGTTGCCTTTGGAAAGCAAAGAGATTGTGGGAAGCATTGATCCTAGTAGCCCAGGACGCTTTGCGTGCTTCACTTTTACCGATCCAACATAAGAAACATCACTATAATAAATACAGAATTTATTACCATTACGAAAAGCTTATTCATTTGACATCCAATCTCTCTTTGCGGATCCAACGGGGTTGCGGTCCTTCCAAAATACTACTTGTTTCTTCTATAAGTTTGAGAAATTCTCGCCGTTGTTCTTCCTTTTTAAAAACAAGTAAAGGACTTTTATAATAAGAACTTTCTTTTTCCCAAAGCTCTCGAATAGCATTACGATCCGCTTCAATGTAAACCGGTTGTCCGTCCCTGAGTAAGTAGATTGGATTAGTATGAGCCCAAATCTGAGGCTCTTGAGAATTGCTTGAAGCCTTCACTCGAGCTGCAATCCAAGAGCTCTCATCAATCAAAACATCGTAGTCCAGAGAAATACTTGTGCTTATCTCATCCCCTGATTTCCTGGCAACCACTTCCCCATTAATTACGATTTCTATTTTTTCGATGGGACGATACGATACTGCTGTCGCAGTTCCCTGTACCGCATAGGACTGGCTACTCCATTCGAGAACGGCACCGGAGGAGTTCCCATTGGCGGAAAACTCGAGTAAGGGACCATTTGTCAGAACAACGTCTCCCTGGCGGACTCCAGCTGCCCAAGCTTGATAGGCTGACTCTTCACTGACTGCTTTTACCAAAGATCTTTCAGGGCCAAGTAAGGGAATCGATCGAGGCCATCCCCCCTCAAGAGGTCTCGATACGATGAGGGATACCGGAAAGTCACTTCCTGCTAAACCCACGACACGAAATCCCGCATTGAGAAGTTCATACCATTTATTAAGTGCTAAGTTCCCAAACTGAAATACCTCGACAAAATCAATTGTATTTCGTGCCAAGTTCATCAGCAATGTTGTATGCGGAAAACCATCGGGGTAAAGTTGTAAATGGGCAAACCCTCTAATAGCCCCTAAGGCTCGTGCCTTCCTAAAGAGAAGGGTTGGAAACGGATACGCCTCTGGAGTATTCGCAAGCTCGCTCCCGACACTCAGAGGCCGAATCATTTCCTCAGGGCCCAAAAAAATAGTGTGTCCGTAGAAGTGGCTACGAGATTCATGTCCCGAACGAATGGAATAGTTGGACAAGCGGGCTTCCCCCTCACTTCCATAGGCATATTGCTTTGCGGCGTGCTGCTGGCGTTGCAACTCAAGAAAGTTTCCAACGGAGAGATCTTCTGCCTGAAGCCACCGGAGGAAGACATTGTCATCTTCCTTTTCTCGCAACAGATGAATATGGACATCTCCAGATAGCCACTGTTGTTGGTAACTCGATGCAATTGGCGTAAGGCTGGCCGTAATACGTAGTGTTTTTTCGGCTTCAAGAGAAAATTCCTTAACAACTGGCTTGTAAAAAAACCCACGATATATCTCTAAACGATATTTATCTGCAGCAGGAAGATCAAACATCGCTTGCCCTTCAAGCAGGATGAAATGTGATTCGTCCTTTGCGGTGACTTCCAGAGTCTTTGGCTTTTCACTGCGATGCCATATTTGGTCCCGGTAGAAGGTATCAACCCGCAGTGGAAGGTGGGATTCAACAGGGCTAAGTCGAAAAGGCTTGTCTTCCTTAAACAAATAGACACGTGCTGGCATAAGTTCCCCAGTATCAGATCGTTCTACTCGAATTTCTAGGTGTGCTGCAAAATCAGGCCGTAGCGACTGTCGTGGGTGTGCATAACCCATTAGCTGCCCTAGAGACAACAAGACACCAATAGCAAAACACGAATGCCATCTTCTTAGTCTGGATTCTTTAAACTTGTTGTCGATAAGTTTGAAGTTTTGAAAGATCTTTTCGACTTGATTCTTGTCAACCATCCTGACCCCCCTTTCTAAATTTGAGTCTATACGAAGCTAGGTACTGACCAAAACGCCACATCTTAAGATATTTATATACCTAAACGCTTCGGCGAGACTATCTAAATACCGGACTAATTAGACGAAATACATTGGTTGATGAAGATAAAAAAATAGTTTCCAAATCAACTCAAATTACAGACCCCCCTATAATTCCTCTATAATCTCAGAAAAATATATTCTATTGATCCAGAAAGGGCTGACTTATGCGTGTTCAAAAAATTTGGGATTCTTCTTCACAAATGATTTTTTTCTTTCTGATTTTTCACTTTATAAGTGGTCTACTACTAGGTGCGACAAAACATTCTCAAATACTTCTGGATGCTGAAAAAAATATTCGAATTATTGACTGGTCTCTTGAAGCTGGTGAGTTGAAGGATCCTGACCATCACTGGCGTATTCGTAAAGACGTTCTGCATGGAGGGATGCAGGAAGGAGTAGATCGGATCCGTGTCGATAACGGAGTGCTTTCATTTACAATAATACCTACTCGGGGTATGTCTATCTGGGAAGCAAACTTAGGTGCGCTGCGACTCGGCTGGGACTCTCCTGTTAAGCAAGTAGTGCATCCTCAGTTCGTAGATCTTGGGGAGTCAGGAGGTTGGGGTTGGCTCAAGGGCTTTGGAGCCTGGATGAATCGCTGTGGTATAGCTTTTAATGGGATCCCTGGCCAAGATCAGATGAAGGTCAGTGGTGGAGCTATTATTCCAGTCGATCTAAACCTACATGGCCGTATTGATTACCAGCCAGCCCACTTTGTTCAAGTTGAGATCAGCAATGAAAACCCACCTATCTTAACAATTAGAGGAGTGGTGGATGAAACATTATCTATGGGATTGAATTTACAGCTAACCACTGAAATTTCAACAACTGTAGGGTCTCCAGAAATCCGACTGCGAGATACAATCACTAATTTGGGAACCATTGATCAGGAGTTTCAGACACTCTACCACACTAATTTCGGTGCTCCCTTGCTAGAAGGAGGGGCTAAATTGGTCGCCGCTGTTCAGCGAGTTACCCCCATGAATCTGCGTGCTGCCAAAGAAATTAAGGAATGGGACTCCTTCCAACCCCCTACCTCGGATTGGGCGGATAAAGTCTATTTCCTGAAGCCACTTGGAAATAGCCAGGGCTGGACCGAAACTATTCTAGTTAATCGTTCCTACACGAAAGGTGTCTCTCTTCATTTTTCCGTGAAGGAATTACCCTATCTGACCTTGTGGAAAAACACATCGGCACTAGAGGACGGATACGTAACAGGGATTGAACCTGGCACTAACTATCCTAATAATCGAAGTTTTGAGAGAAAAAAAGGAAGAGTTCCTATTTTAGTGGGTGGCGAAAGTCATACTTCTAATATTACGTTTGTAGTCCACACTGATATAGAGGGTGTAACTGGAGCCATTGATCGGATTAAAGAATTACAGGGAGACATTAGTCCCAGAATTGATCTAAAACCTGCCCCTGACTTGTCTCCTATGTAGTGCGTTTCACTACCATTGAAACAAAAGACTGTAATTTTTCAAACGGAAACTTCTCCAATATTCGGCATAAACTGATCATTTTTAGATCCTAATTTGGGACAGTTCATCTAAGTGCACCCTATTCAGGAGGTTGGGGATGTCTAAAGGGGTTAGGCTTCCACTCCTGAGCTAGCCGCTGAGCTTCATCGATCTGTTCTGGAGTCATTTCTTGAGATAAATGGTCTCGATTAACAATAGCCTTTTCCCTAGCCTCTCCAGTTAAACTTGTGGAAGCTAGAGTGCACCACATGTACGCTAATATATCGTCTTTAGTTACACCCTTTCCCTGGTAATACATGCCTGCTAGATTATGTTGAGCATCCGCATAACCTTGTTCAGCCGCCTTACGATACCACTTCACTGCTTCTTTATAGTCCCTAATTACCCCGTAACCTTCTTTTGTATACATAAATCCAAGGCTGTGTTGAGCCTCTTTGTTACCTTGCTCAGCTGCCTTGTGGAACCACTTGGCTGCTTCTTCGTAGTCCTTATTGACCCCAAACCCTTCAACATAAGCGGTTCCTAGTTGACTTTGGGACCTAGCATCCCCTTGCTCAGCTGCTTTCC
>CAZMUJ010000103.1:0-11859 GCA_964569605.1 uncultured Acidobacteriota bacterium | reverse complement strand
ATAGGGACCCTGCTGGATGGCTACCTCCCAATGTAGAGTTTGTTTGTGAATACACTCTAAACTGGGTTAATGCAAAAGATTACTGGGGACTCAGAATGGATGACGCGGAAAGAATTAAGATTGATTCAGTCTTGGAACAATCTGAGTAGATTCATGTCCCAATGAGCACCACCCCAAAAACCGTCCCACTCGAGATTTCAGGAAAACACCAATCGCCTTAATGTGTTGAAAAAATTGGTGGAGCTGAGGGGATTCGAACCCCTGACCCCCTGAATGCCATTCAGGTACTCTTCCAACTGAGCTACAGCCCCACGAGGGAAATAAATGAAAATCCTAATTAATTGTTCGAGAACTCAGCTAATAGTTCTTGATTAATTTGAATTTGTTCGTTTTCACGTAGTCGATCGACAACATTTTTTATATAGCCATTGAAAAAGTTATTCCTTGCACTTTCTATAAGTGTAGTCTCAATCTGATCCTTACGAGATTCAAAGATCTCCTTATCTTGATCAGTCTTCTTCACCACCTCAAACACTAATAATTTGCCGGAAACCGTAATAGGAGGGCTTATATCGCCAGGTTTCATCCATACGATCCTTTCATGCAGCATCGGTGAAAATTTAAGCACATCGTCAACAGTCTCGCCATTCTTGAAAAATCTGGTGGTCGTCATATTAAAATTGAGATTTCGAGCCGCCTCTTGGATGGAATTTTGTCGAGCCGCTGAAAAGAATTTATTAGCTTCTTCTCGAGTTTCCGTCATCTTCATTTTTGCTATGAAATCCTCTTTCACCTGCCCCACAACTGTTTCAAACTCTGGAAGTTGGGGGGCTTGAATAGTTTTGAGCCCAGCAACAATGTAACCTGTTGGGGTCAAATAAGGTTTAGAAAAATGCTCATCACGGCCTAGATTAAAGGCTTCGATATTGAAATCATCACGAACCTGAGGGATACTTGGCGGCTCTTCACGGGGAAATAATCCAGTAGTCTTAATCTCTAAATCCTCTTTTACCGAGATCTCCTCCCATGATTCTTCATTTTTGAGACGCCCCAAAAGATCCAGAGCTCGGACCCGACTTTGTTCCTTAGAGAACTCTTCGCGCAGTTGATATTCAGCTAGTACTCGCTTTACATCTCCAGTCTCACTAGGTTTCGATGTCACCTTAATGATGTGATAACCAAATGGCGTCTGCACAACCTTACTGAGTTCGCCCACCTTAAGATTAAAAGCAACTTTGTCAAATTTTTCGTCCCGTACGCCCCGAGGGAAAAAACCCAGATACCCCCCCCGGCTGGAGCTTTCATCTACCGAATCACGGTGAGCTAAGACGGCAAAGTCAGCCCCCTTCTTCAGTTGCCGCAAAACTCGCCCAGCGAGTTTTCTCTTTTTTGGATCATCCTGATTAGGTTTGGTTTTGAACAAAATCTGACTGGCTCGAATACGCTCTTGCGTTCCTACGCTCTCCATACGTTTCAAAACCTGCTCTTCATCAAGGTTGATCTTGTCCGGCTGGAGCAAAATGTCGAAGTATTGGATTTGGCGCTGTTCTTTTTCTCTATAATCGTCAGGATTAGCTTCAAAGAATTCCTTGAGTTCTTTTTGAGAAGGATTTGGAGAGATTCTAGCTGGATCGAAAACAACATAGTTAAGTCGAGTCTGCTGTTCTTGTTTGCCAAACTCTCTTCGCAAATCCTCAGGTGAAACACTAAGACCAAATGTAATCAGATGACGAAGCTTATCTCGTAGGATCCCCCGACGTATGTTCCCTTCAAACTCAGAGACGGTCAAATTATTTGCTTGTAGAATTGCAGTGTAACGATCGGCTCCAACAAACATCCCTTCCTCATCTTTGAAACCAAAACTTAGAATTACCTCCCGAAGCTCTGAATCAGTTGCAACCAAACCCATGTCCAAAGCATGGGAAGCAATGGAATATTCGGTGACTAATGAATTGACGGTCTGACCAGGGATATTGAGTTGGTCAACAAACCCCTCAAAGTTTTCACCCAGCTGCTGCCTATAGATCCCAACAAGTTGATTTTGTTGTCTTCGAAACTCAGAAACTCCAATACTCTGATCCCTTACTCGGGCAATCTCCAGAGTGAAAAGACCACTACTTTGTCCTGTAGGGGTATCTACAAAAAAAAGCACCATGCCTGCCCCCAAAACTACAATTAGAAGCCAAAGAATCCATTTTAATGAGTCGCGCTTTTCGCGAAATACTTTTAGCATCAAATACCCCAGTCCATGAAAAAATTATAGCATAGTCACCAGCATCAAAATCGCTTCACTTAACCTCAATGTTATTCTATACAAGTGGTACTCTAAATATCCTCATAGATGTTTCAAGCTATTTCTAACTCCTTGAACTACCTACCTTTTTTAGTCAATAATAGGTGTTCTAAATAAAAGAAGTAGTGAAAGATTGAGGTGTGATCACAGAGATAGAGCAGGTTTTTTGTCGCTGAGCAATCTTAAAAAATTGTCTTTGCCTTTCTCAAAACTCGATTTTGGATCAATCTTTTGTGAATAGAAAAATCTCTAACTCCTTGACTGAGGAAATAGTTTTCCAAAAAAATGATTCTCCGCTATCTTTTCGGATACTTTTCGAATGATCTCGCCATCGACTTAGGGACGGCAAATACGCTAGTGTATGCTCGAGGTCGGGGAATTGTCGTTGACGAGCCTTCCATCGTAGCCATCAATAAGAAAACCAACAAAGTTGCGGCTGTAGGGCATGAAGCCAAGCAAATGTTGGGCCGGACTCCTGGAAACATTGTCGCTATCAGACCGATGAAGGATGGTGTGATCGCCGATTTTGATGTCACGGAAGAGATGTTGAAATACTTTATCCGCAAGGCACACAACAGAAAGCATCTTCTGAGTCCACGTATCGTAATCTGTATCCCTTCTGAAATTACTCAGGTGGAAAAACGGGCTGTTCGCGAATCGGCGCTACGTGCTAAAGCCAGCGAAGTGTATCTCGTTGAGGAAGCCATGGCTGCTGCAATCGGAGCTGGACTCCGAATCACTGAGCCATCTGGAAACATGATTGTTGATATTGGCGGAGGGACTACAGACATTGCCGTCATTAGCCTATCAGGAATTGTGTACAGTCGCTCGGTAAGAGTGGCAGGGAATGAAATGGATGAGGCGATAATCCAATACATTAAACGCAAACACAACCTTCTGATTGGTGAACGTACTGCAGAACAAGTCAAAAATAATATTGGATCGGCCGCACCTCTAGATGAGCCCATGACAATGGAAATCAAGGGTCGGGATCTAATAGAAGGAATTCCAAAAACCATAGAGATCACTGATGAAGAAATCAGGGAAGCACTATCTGATGGCATTGCTACTGTGGTCAACGCATTGAGAGTGGCGCTTGAACGGACCCCCCCAGAAATTTCTGCTGATATCGTGGATCAAGGGATTGTGCTAACAGGTGGCGGGTCTCTTCTTAAGAATCTGGATGTCCGCATCAAAGCTGAGACTGGATTACCAGTCTACTTGGCAGAAGACCCTCTCTCTTCTGTTGTTTTAGGGACTGGGAAAATGCTGCAGGAAATGTCTCTCCTGAGACAAATCAGCCTCGAATGATTATAGGCCTCCAAACCAGACCTGTCTTACTTTTGCTACTGATACTACTAGCTAACTTGTTGCTCCTCTCGATCCAGGCTAGAGACGAACAAGGAAAAATTCTACTAAAAAGTTGGAGCGTTGCTCTAAGGACTCCCTTCGGAGAATCTTTACACTTTGTTCGTTCGAGTCTTAAGCACTTTACATCTCAGTATATCCTTCTAGTAAAAACCGAGAGGGAAAACCAGAGACTAATGAGAGAAAATGAACTTCTAAAACTTGAAACCCGGCGGCTTCAATCCATGGTGGAAACAACAACCCGTTCAGGTGGATTGAACCGTATATCCCAGCGTCACCAACTGGAAACAATCTCAGCATTTATTCTACAGAAAAGTCCTCCCTTTTTATCTACGGTTTTCCAGTTAAATGTAGGCTTCGCTGATGCAGTCCAAAGGAATAGTGCAGTGATCCGACCAGAAGGAATTGTAGGCAGAGTTCAAGTGGTTACGCAATGGGGTTGCGAAGTCCAGCCAATCACACAACCCGGTGCGGGAGCAGGGGCTCTTCTTGAAGATAGCCGAACCCCTGGAGTCATTAGAGGACAAGGTAATAACATGCTAAGACTAGACTACATACCAATCTCTGTTCCGGTTCGGATCGGAGAGCTAGTTCAAACATCAGGAACCGATCAGTTATACCCCCCGGGTCTACCGATCGGAAGGGTGACTTCCGTAACTGAAAAAGATTTGACCCACAAACACATTCTAGTGCAGCCCGCAGCTGATATTCTTAGGCTCGAAGAGGTATTTATCATAAAGCCGCTGTCAAATTCTCCACCAGACATGAAAACCGGGGAGAATTACCGCTCAGACCAAAGGGAGATCACCTTTGAGTAGGGCAATGACATCCAGAGAAATTACAATTCTCTTTGTCGCGGCGGCTATTATCCATTTCTTGAGTTCGAGCTTATTTCCGACCTGGTTTTACTTAGATATTATTCTCGTATCCACTGTCTATATTGCTAACTATTCAAATCCGGGAAAGGCAACAGTTCTAGGTTGTGCTTTTGGTCTTGGCCAAGACATACTCGGTCTCGAACCCATGTTGGGATTGAATGGATTCTCAAAGGCCATAATTGGTTTTGCAAGCTGTTACTTGATCCGATACCTTGTCTTAGAGACCAATTCAGGGAAAACAATTCTTCTTTTTTCCCTTTCCCTCTTAGATATAGGAATCCTCTACGGATTATTATGGTTGTTAACAACAATATCCAGTGATGGACTTTTAGGTCATGCCTTATTCAAGGCAATTTTCACAGCACTCTTAGGAACTGCTTTATTTTACTTCCTGGATCGATTTCGTTTTCACAGACAGCATTACAGCCAACTTTAACAAGATTGGCACGCATGCCAAGAGTAGACTAAGCGGGAAAAGTGGAATGGCTATCTTCCAAGACAACAAGAATTTGATGGAGCGTCTCAACTGGCTCGGTTGGGTCTTTTCCTTTATTTTCCTAATGCTTTTTCTAAGACTCTGGTATCTTTCAATTGCCAGCTTTGAACAATATGACTCCATAGCCCGAAACAACCAGATCCGAACGCTTCCAGTCCCCGCCCCACGAGGGCTTATTAGAGATCGAATGGGACGTGTTCTTGTTGAAAATACCTATGGATTTGACTTGATCATGTTCAGGGGAAAAGAGTTCGAAACCAAACGAACTCTTCGTTTTCTAGAAAAATCTTTTCTAGTTAGCCCCGGAGCCATCAAGGCACGACTCCTGGAAACAAACCACTACAATGATTATCAGCCAGTAGTTGTTAAACAGAGCTTAACGCTTGCCCAAACTAGCTTTTTAATGGCACGGCACGCTGACTACCCTCTATTAGACATACTCGAACGACCCAGACGCTTTTATCCTCATAGAACTATTGCTTCTCATGTCCTTGGTTATGTAGGTGAGGTTTCCCGTGACGAACTCAAAAGAGACGTCTTTCAAAATCATCGGCCGGGAGACGTGATTGGGAAGAGTGGAACTGAACGAAAGTACAATAGAAAACTTTCTGGCCAAAACGGATTACGCAGGATTCGGGTAAACAGCAAGGGGCGTCCATTTAAGGAACTTACACCCATTGACGTAGTTCCTGGCCAGGAACTACGTCTGACTATCGATCTAGAACTACAACGAGCTGCTGAAAAAGCCCTTACTGGCCATACGGGGGCCATCGTAGCAATGGACCCTAAATCCGGGGAAATTTTAGCATCGGCAAGTAATCCCACTTTTGATCCCAATGACTTTGCAACCAAGATTTCTAAAATGCAGTGGGAAAATTTACTTTCTCATTCAGGTAAGCCACTTCAAAATCGAACTATTCATAACACATATGCACCTGGGTCTACCTTCAAAATCATCATCGCCCTTGCCAGCCTGGAAAGTGGATTAACAAAATCAGTAAATAATCTTTTTTGTGCCGGCTCAGCCAACTTTTATGGTCGTGAATATTTTTGTTCATTTAAAGAGGGACATGGGAGGATTAATCTAACATCTGCCTTAAAGTATTCCTGTAATGTCTATTTTTATTTTTTGGGCCGAGATCTTGGGATTGATCGTATTCAAGACTTTTCCCAGAAGTTTGGACTAGGACAAAAAACGGGTGTTGATCTCCCAGGAGAAATGAGTGGATTTATTCCATCCCGGGACTGGAAACGCAAGGAAATAAATGCTCCTTGGTACCCAGGTGAGACAATTTCCCTGTCAATTGGACAGGGCCCAATTCTAGTCACGCCACTGCAGCTAGCGGTATTAATTTCTGCGGTGGCCACTGAAAAACTCGTTCAGCCTCACATTCAATTTTCTAGCCCTGAGAAAGGAAAGGTGGGTCAAACTACTAAGTTTAACACCCATGCCCTGAATACAATTCGAAATGGCCTATGGAAGGCTGTTAACCAAAACGGAACTGGCCAAGCCGCTCGTATCAAGGATTTCGAAGTGTCTGGAAAAACCGGAACAGTGCAAACCGTTGGACGAACAACACTGAAACGCTTAAGCTCCATTGAAAAATCTAAATTTCGTCCCAATGCCTGGTTTATAGGCTATGCTCCTTTTGACAATCCTGAAATCTCGATTGTGGTATTAATTGAAAATTCCGGATCTGGAGGAGCGATAGCAGCTCCCTTAGCACACAAGGTTTTTGAAGCCTTCTACTCACAGAAATTTAATTCTAACCTGAGTTTTTCAGACCTGGCCCAAATCAAAACAATAGAGCTTCAAAAATGATCCGCTTAGAGAAGTCTTTGCAACGGAAGGCTATCAGATTTTGGGGTTGGTTTGATTTGCCGTTCATTATCTCAGTTGTGGCATTGGCAGGGATTGGCCTAATCGGGATATACAGTGCAACTCTGAATGGTCCTTCGTTTAATCTCTTTTCTAAGCAAATGGTCTGGCTTTTATTGGGAGGATTGATTTTCTTTTTCTTAAGCCTAAGCGATTACCGCGTCCTTAATGACCATGCTTTCACGCTCTATTCAGTTTCTATAGTTGGTCTTATTGCCGTACTGCTTTTTGGAGTTGAGATTCACGGAAGTAGAAGTTGGATTCGCCTTGCAGGTATTAGTCTACAACCTTCCGAATTCGCAAAGATAAGCTTGGTACTCGTTGTAGCTCGCTACCTCTCCGGTCAAAGCGAAACATATCTTAGCAAGACACAAATCCTAGTCTTATCTTGTTTGACACTGTTACCCACCCTGTTGGTCATGCTTCAGGGCGACCTTGGGACAGGAATCACTTATTTACCCATTGTTGTGGGTGCCATGTTTGTAGCAGGTCTGACAGTTCGAATAGCTTTCACGATGTCTATTCTGATCCTCCTATCGTCACCCCTTGCTTGGTTTACCCTTAGAGGTTACCAACAGCAAAGAATTCTGGCCACTTTGAATCCTTCCTTAGACCCTCAAGGAGTTGGTTATCAGACGAGCCAATCGGTCATAGCTATTGGTTCATCTGGGCTAACGGGTAAGGGCTTTGGAAATGGATTTCAAAGCCAATTGGGGTTTGTCCCAGAGATCCATTCTGATTTTGTTTATGCCCTTCTTACCGAAGAGTGGGGGTTATGGGGTGGCGGGCTAATTCTGGGCCTATACTTCATTCTAATCCACCGACTGACACGGATGGGAGGACATGCCCAAGATAGGGCTGGAATCCTGCTTGTCACGGGTGTCACAAGCCTCTTAGGATTTCATGTTCTTATCAATATAGGCATGGCCTTAGGCATTTGTCCTCCTGTTGGAATTCCTTTGCCCCTACTAAGTTATGGCGGTTCTTCCACTATTACCTTTATGAGTTGTTTAGGTCTAGCTTCCAGCGTCTACAGGAGACGTTTTGTCTACACAGATCCTTGAATTCAAAAGATTAATACATCTCCGAATGGGAGTACCGTTTTTGAAGCAATTTACTAGAATTCCCCAAACCAAAAACCGCCTTTCCACACAGGATTTTAGAACAATCGACTTGCTACTCGAAAAGAAACCGCCATATAATAGAGAGGTAATACTCTTTAAGTATTTTAAGTTTTATAAGAGATATAAATTTATAAGTTTGGAAAAACTACCGTGATGGAGACAAAGTCTATTTATTGTTTTTTAGATAGAACATCTCCAACGAGAAAGTTTTAGAAAGCCTAGAGTTGAATCCGCCTGCGTGGTTGTCGTGCTGCTCAGGGGACCAACACAAGTAAGTTTTCCAGTTTGCCTAAGCAACAGATCAAAAAAGTTAAAGTAGGCTTGGTCCACTACACTAGGCTATCCTGACATCCTTCTACCGTCACATCAGTAGTTTTTCCTTCCGCAAAATGAAGGAGAACTAATGCAAAAGGAGATAATTGTACACTCCACAAGGCTCGAGACTCGACTCGCAATCCTTAAAAACAATAAGGTATCTGCGTTATTTATAGAAAGAGCTAAAAACAAGGGCATTCTGGGAAATATATACAAGGGAAGGGTCACCAAGGTACTCCCTGGGATGCAAGCCGCTTTCGTAGATATTGGACTCGAACGTCATGGGTTTCTTTACGTGGGAGATTTTCTGGAGGATTTACAAGAAGAATCAGAACTATTTGACCACAAAAAAACAAGGCCTTCCAAAAGTCACGGAAAGAAACAACCTACAACTCGTCACGGCAAGAAACAACCTACCACTAGTCCCGACAAATTGGGAGAACCCCAATTATTGTCCAAAAAAGAGCTCAGCCGATTCCCCGAAACTCGGTTAGCTTCGAGTGGGAAAATCCTCCCCAAACACTTAACTGTTAAAGCGCTTGCGGAGGATACTTCTGCTTCTATGGAGCAGAAAATAGGCTTAGGCATTCTTCCAGCTCGTCTTCTCGGAACTGACTCCAAAAAAAGGAGATCCAAGGGTAAACGAAAGGATAAAGTAGCAATTGATGAAAGTCCTTCTAGGCTTTCGTTTTTCACGAAAGTCGATCATAAAAAGAAAAGTTCTAGAAATGCAAAACCCGCAAAAACAGGGGCAAATCGGAAATCTAGAAAAAGTTCAGAGGAAGATCAGATTAAGATAGCTGAGGTGTTAAAAAAAGGACAAGAAATTCTAGTTCAGGTGGCTAAGGAGCCAATTGGTCGAAAAGGAGCCCGGCTAACATCTCATATTGCGATCCCTGGGCGCTATATGGTCTATATGCCTACAGTGGAAAACATCGGGGTATCCAGACAAATTGAATCGCAAGTGGAAAGAAATCGACTAAAAGAAATTGTTGTGGGCAATAGAGGAAAGGAGAACAGAGGTTTTATTGTCAGAACTGCTGGAGAAGGCCAAGCGGATACAAATATCATCAACGACATGGACTATTTGAGGCGTCTCTGGTCAAGGGTTCGAGAGCAATCGGAACCCATGAAGGCTCCTGCGTTAATACACGCTGAACCGGGGCTTGTGGAAAGGACAATTCGAGATCGTTTAAAAAATGATTTTAGGGCTATTCGAGTGGACAGTGAAGAGACTTACCAAGATGTGGTGGAATTTGTGAACACATTCAATCCTGACTTTGTCGAGAAAGTAAAACTTCACACCAAAGCGGGTCCAATTCTTGATGAATTTGAAGTGACCTCTGAGATCGAAAATGCTTTGCAAAGTAAAGTATGGATTCGGAATGGGGCCTACATCGTAATTAATCAGACTGAGGCACTAGTCGCAATTGATGTAAATAGTGGAAAATATGTAGGCAAAACTAGCTCCCTAGAAGACACGATAACTCAAGTAAACATTGATGCTGCCGGGGAAATCGTTCGGCAAATGCGATTGCGGGGCCTAGGGGGTATCATAATTCTTGATTTCATTGACATGGAAGAATCTAAAAACCGGAGGAAAGTTCTTGATGAACTACACAGAGCTCTAGCCCGTGACAACGTTCCGTCACGTATTCTTGGCTTTAATGAGTTTGGTCTTGTAGCAATCACAAGAAAAAGGGATCGAAGCTCACTTGAAAAAACCCTGTGCCAGCCCTGTTTCTATTGCGAGGGTCGAGGAATGACAAAATCCTTGCGTACAATTGCCTATTCGATCCATGAAGATATAAAAACACAATGTAAATATTATGGAGAGGGTAGTGAGCTATTCATTCGCTGTCATCCCCAGGTTGCACAGGCCCTGCGAGAAAATGAGCCGGAGGTCCTCGAGGAGATCAAAGAAATGACAAGGAAAATGATTACTGTTCAAGCAGACCCAATGCTCCATATCGAAAGATTCACTATCCTGGAAGCTTGATTTAAGAGGTAACCTAGATATGTCGAGCAACGACGTCGATCATCCCTTTGAAAGACTGCTCGAATTAGTGGAAACACTTCGAGGTCCTAATGGTTGCCCATGGGACCGTGAGCAAAATCGTGAAACCCTCAAGCCGATGCTGGTAGAAGAGACTTTCGAAGTTTTGGAGGCTCTAGATCAAAAGAATCCCGACGAACTTTGTGAGGAACTGGGAGATTTGCTCTTTCAAATAATTTTCCATAGTCAAATTGCAAAAGAAAAGGGAGAATTCGACGCAAAGCAGGTGTGCCTTAGGCTCCATGAAAAAATGGTGGGGCGACATCCTCATGTTTTTGGTGAGGAATCATTTAAGGATTCTCAAGAACTGCTCTCAAACTGGGAAAGGATCAAAGAATTAGAGAAAAAGAAAAATGGTGGAAAAGTTAGCCCTCGTAAATCACTTCTAGATGGGATTCCGCCCAAGCTTCCATCTCTTTATCTGGCTAATCAATTATCCTCGAAGGCTGCCAGGGTTGGCTTTGACTGGCCAACCGTTGAAAGGATCATAAAAACACTTCTACAAGAAGTGAATGAATTAAAACAGGCCCGTATTAAAGAAACCCAAGTGCAAATAAAGGAAGAACTTGGCGACATACTGTTCACAGTTGTTAATATCTGTCGTCGGCTTTCAATTGACCCCGACAGTGCTCTTAACCAGGCAAACAAGAAGTTCTCACGCCGTTTTCGGGAAATGGAGGAATTCTTTGTCAAGAAGGGACGCCAGTTAAAAGATGTTGACGTTCGAGAAATGGAGAATTGCTGGAAAAATGTAAAAGAATCAGAAAATTGCTAGGCTAATTGTTGTAGAGATTAAAACGCATTCCCCCAAAAATCCTTTTTGGAGTTGTAAAAATGGATAAGCAAAAAGACAAATCAAATTTCAAGGTCACTGACAAACGCCTTTTTGATGAAGAAGGTGAAGTCCGAGAACACAGAATAAAAAAAGATAACAGTGCAAACAAAAAAAAAGAGGAGCCCAAAGCAGTACCCAATGGAAATAGGGAAAGTCACCAGAACCATCAGACTCAACAGGTTGAATTTTCTTCGTTTGTACTCTCTTTGGCTACCACTGCCCTTGTCCAAATGGGAGAAGGACCTAAGGAATCAAATGCTGTCACAGAGAATCTAGACGCAGCAAGGCAAATGATAGACATTCTTGCTATGTTAAAGGAAAAAACAACAGGCAATCTCAATGCTGATGAGTCCAAATTAATAACAGACATCCTGTACGAATTGCGGATGAAGTTTGTTTCAAAAAACAAGGCCATACAGCTTTGATGCGGGTCACTTTTCTAGGCACCGGGACTTCCCGCGGCATTCCTTTGGTTGGCTGTACCTGCGATGTTTGCACCTCAGATGATCCACGTAACAAGCGACTTCGAACTTCTATCCTCATTGAGTCAGACATTAATGTTGTTATCGATGCATCTGTTGACTTCCGCTCCCAAATGCTACTCCAACAAGTTAA
>CAZMUJ010000102.1:0-22776 GCA_964569605.1 uncultured Acidobacteriota bacterium | reverse complement strand
TGAAGAGCGCTTCAAGGCTATTATTCAAGAACTCTTGGAGAATTCTAACCTCGTTATTTTTTTAGATGAGCTTCACACTTTGGTAGGCGCTGGTTCAGCGGAGGGCTCTCTGGATGCAGCAAATATTCTCAAACCATCACTCTCACGGGGTGAGATTCAATGTATTGGGGCAACCACACCCTATGAATTCCGACGTTATATTGAGAAGGATCGTGCTTTGGAACGTCGGTTTCAGACAATAGATGTGGAACCACCTAGTGAGGATGAGGCCTTAAAAATACTACATGGAATCAAGGACCGGTACGAATCCTTTCATCATGTTCGATACATTGATGAAGCGCTAGAGGCCTCAGTTTACCAATCTAGTCGTTACATTTCGGATCGTTTTCTTCCTGACAAGGCGATAGATGTTCTCGATGAGGCCGGAGCACGTGTGAAACTTAATTCAACTTGCTTGCCTAATGAGATAACAGAACTAGAGCTAAGAATCAAAGCTCTTGAGAACGAGATGGACATTGCTATTTCTGAAAAGAAATTTGAGCAGGTTATAAAGTTAAAGGATGAACAGTTGAGGGAAAAAGAGGACCTTCAAGTCTTTAAGAAAGATTGGAAAGAACAGAATCAAGATCCTCTTGTTGTTAACAAGGATGATATTGAGGAAGTCATTTCTTGTTGGACAGGAATTCCTGTAAGTACTCTTAAAGAAGAAGAGATGCAGCAGCTTTTACGTATGGAAAAAGAGCTTCATAAAAGGGTTGTCAGTCAGGATTGTGCGATCGACTCTCTGTCCCGGGCAATCCGGCGCAGTAGGGCGGGCATAAGAAATCCTAACCGCCCTGTGGGATCCTTTTTGTTTTTAGGTCCTACTGGAGTAGGTAAAACTGAACTTGCGAAGTCATTGGCTGAGTATCTTTTTGGTAGTGAAAAGGCACTTATTCGTTGTGACATGTCTGAGTATTTAGAGAAACACTCTGTGTCCAAGCTTATCGGTTCTCCTCCGGGATATGTTGGATATGAAGAGGGTGGACAGATGACCGAAAAAGTCAAAAGAAAGCCCTATTGTGTTCTATTGCTTGATGAGATCGAAAAGGCACATTTTGATATTTATAACATTCTTCTCCAGGTATTTGAGGATGGACAGTTAACGGATGCACAGGGTAACAAAATCGATTTCAAAAACACTATTGTTATTATGACGTCAAATATCGGTGCCCGTCACTTGGCTGATAAACCACAACTAGGTTTTTCCAGTGAGCTGGGACAGACAAAGAAAAAAACAAAGGATCTCATTATGAATGAGGTCAAACGTGTGTTTAATCCTGAGTTTGTGAATCGTCTTGATGAAATTATCCTCTTTGATGCCTTAACTGAAACTGATCTGGGTGAGGTTATTGAGCTTTTACTTAAAGAGGTTAATGGTAATCTGTCCAAAAAAGATATTAAAATTCAACTGAATAATGACGTTAAAAGATGGGTTATAGAAAAGACGTGTGGGGATCGTTCCTATGGGGCTCGTCCTCTGCGCCGGGCCATACAACAGTACGTGGAAGATCCTGTTTCTGAACTTATTATACAAGGTAAATTGAAAGAAAAGGAAAGCCTGACCGTCTACTTAAAAAATGACACGCTCTTTTATAGTACTGAGGGGTCGAAGAGCAAAGGGGTACCCCTTTTTTCTTATGGTGTGGCTTGATCTAGTCGGTTCGGAGGATAAACTGATCCTTCAATTTTCAAAAATAGTTTTTCTTTATTTTCTTTATTTATGCAACTAAGTACTGGTGTGGTTGTTGTGACTAAAGAACCGTTCTTGTTAAGATCTTGACCTTGTTTTTGTGAAAGAATTTTATGCAGAAAAGGACTGCAAGCATCGATTACACTGATTTTTGGAGAAAGATGCAGACTCTATCAGTATTTTCCACAGCATTAATAATGGTTCTTTTGTTTCCTTCAATGATTTGGGGGCAGAGTCCGAACGATCGAATTGAAGATATTCTGATTGTGGGTAACCGCCGAGTTCAAGAAAGCACTATTTTTTACTATATCCAGACTCAAAAAAATGGTTCTTACGAAAAAGCCCAGGTTCTCCGTGATTTCAAAAGCCTTTTGAATACAAACTTTTTTGAAGATTTAACCGTCAAGATAAGGAAGGGAGAGACGGGAATCATTGTAATCTTTGAAGTTAAAGAGAGGCCTTTGATTCGGACTATTGAATACAACGGATTAAAATCCTTTAAGGAATCTGACATTCTAGAAAAATTTAGGGACATGCAGGTAGGTTTAACAGTTGATTCTCCATATGATCCGGCTAAATTACCTAAAGCCATAACTACACTGCGAGCCCTGTGTGATGAGAATGGTCGCCCATTGGCCCGAATCGAGACTTTAGTTGAAGAGATTACATCCTCCTCTGTCAAGTTGGCTTTTGAACTTGAAGAGGGACCTAAGGTTCGTATTGGAAAGATTGGTTTTAAGGGAAACACAGTACTTGATAGTAAACAGTTAAAGGCATCCCTGGAGCTGAACAAAGAGCGCGGACCTATTACGCTTTTTAAAGGTCAGGACAAGTATATTAAGGACAAACTTGAGTATGACGTCCAGGTAAATCTGCTGGAATCCTATAGATCCATCGGATATATAAATGCGAGAGCTGGGGAACCAGAAATCGAGATTGTTGAGGGACCCCAGGGATTACTTCTAGGGTTTCGAAAAACTAAGCAGCAGTACTACATTACGGTGCCTATCGAAGAAGGAGAGATATTTCATTACGGAACCTTTGAACTAGAAGGTGCAGAGAGCTTTGATCCTGAGGCGATTCGAAAAGGCTTTTCCATTGAGTCGGGAGCAGTTGTTAACTACTCGGCCTTAAAAAAGTCAAATGAGGATCTTAAGAAACTCTACTCTACCCGTGGTTTTCTTGATATGGATGTAATCCCTAGCATGACCTCTGATACCGATAAGAACATTCTCGATATCAGGATGACGATTGTTGAGGGAAAGCAGTATATCGTCGATAAAATAGAGTTTTCTGGCAATACTCGAACCCGTGACAGAGTTATGCGCCGTGAAATGTTTATAGAGGAACAACAACCCTTTAATGGGCAATTACTCGAGGTTTCAATTACACGGCTTAATCAGCTGGGTTTTTTCGAAAAAATTGAGGAAGAGGACTACGAAGTGGTCAAAAAGCCAGACGAGGGCAGTGCAGATGTAATCGTAGATGTTAAGGAACGAAGCATCCAATCGATTGGCTTCAGTGGGGGGGTTAGTGGATATAGTGGGACATTTATTGGAATTAATTACCCAACTAATAATTTCAGGGGTGGAGGACAGCCCATTGGACTTCAGTTGAGTTGAGGTACACGAAGCTCTAACTATTATGTTCGTTACACTGATCCATACTTTCGTGACAGTAAAATAACGTTGAGCCTATCCCTTTTTAACACAAGATTACGCTACGACACTTTTACTGCTTCCTTTGGGATGATCAATCCTGATCAAGCTGTGTCCCTATACACAATGAAAACAACAGGTTTTGATGTCGGAGTATCCTATCCTTGGCGAAGGTGGACTCGATTAGGATTTAAGTACACTCTGAGCAATATATCGATCGGGGATATCAATTCTTCCATTGAGAATCTAGCGCTAAGACAGCTTACCGGTTTTACCCCTGGTGGCGATCCATCAGAAGCTCGCAGGGGAATCCTCCGTAGTGAGATTCGACCAAGCTACACACACAACACCAAAAATGCATATTTTGCGGCAACGGAAGGAGCCAGCTTCTTTGCTTCGATTGCTCTTGCAGGTGGGGCATTGGGTGGTAGCTACAATCTTGTCCGTCCCTGGATCGAGTACCAAAAATTTATACCAGATAAATTGCTCAGTGGTGGTCGCCACACAATGGCCTTTCGGGTCCGAGCCCAACACTTATGGCCTTATGGACAGTTAAGAAGCGGAGGTGCACAGACTGTACCCTTTTTTGAACGTATTTTCCTGGGCGGAGAATGGGATATGCGAGGATTTGATATACGTTCTGTTAGTCCTCTAGCCATAACAAGAAATGCTATTAAAGACGCTGCAGGGAATCCTATTATCAATCCCACTACCGGTCTACCATCATTTACATCTAATATTGTTCCGGTGGGTGGAGATACTAGTATAGTAGGAACCCTGGAATATCGTGTTCCCATTGCGGGGCCACTTACGCTGAATGCTTTTGCAGATATAGGTACTTCGGCAATTCTTCGAAAAGGGAAATTGACAATCTTTGGGCCTGATACCGCTGTTGAACTTCTTGACGATACTAATGGCGTGTTTAGAGTTTCAACTGGTGTGGAAATCCAGTTTATGATGCCTATGGTTAACCAGCCTTTTAGGTTTATTATGGCCTATAATCCAGTGGTTATGAATACAAATACAGTTATGCAGGGAAGACGTTTTGATCTAAAAGAAAAGAGATCTAATGTAAGATTTACAGTAGGATATTCGTTTTAAATTTCGGGAAATCAGAGGGGGGATAAGAATGTACAAAATAGAAAAAGTTTCCGTGATGGGCTTGGCTTTGATTTTAATGGGTGGAGTTCTTTTAGCTCAGCCGCCAGTGGTTAATAGTAGTTTGACTAAAATTATGTTCATAAATTTTAGTCAAGTTTTGACGGGGACTGATGAGGCCCAACAGAAATTAGGGAAAATCCAGCAATTCGTCGAGCAGCAGAACCGTGAAAACGAAACTCGTACCCAAGAACTTGAGCAGCGCCAAAAAAAGTTTCAGGAACAACAACGGGCGTTAAATCCACAGACTCTTACAGAAATGCAGAGCGAAATTGCTAAGTTGGATCGAAATCTAAAGAGGTATAGGGAGGATACAGCTGCGGAAATTGAGGCTCAGCGGAACAGGATATTTGCTGAACTTGGCCAGAAGATTCAAGGTATTTTGACCGAAACAGCTAGGCAGAATGGTTATCTAGCTATTTTTAACTGGGATTCACTGCTACAGAACAACCTTGGATCTTATTTTGATCCAGCTAATGACATAACCGAGGACATCATTACCCAATACAATAGTAAATATCCTGTGCCAGGATCGGGCCAATAAAAGTAACTTTTTATAAAGGGTTTTTTGGTTTTTAGTTGAATTTGTATTTCTTTAGTTATAGTGGTTTTAGAAGCTTGAAATTGGGGAAAGACTGTTGAAAAAGGGGTGCTAAACATATTATCTGGGTTGACCTTCTCAATAGCCTGTTATTAAATCCAATACGTGTACAAACTAGCTCGTCTGGCGCAGCTTGTCGAGGCAGAGGTATCTGGAAATCCAGAGCTGATCATATGTAGAGCCCGGTCTTTCGAGACGGCTGAGGAGGGGGACATTACTTATGCCTCCAGCTCCCGATATCTGGACAGACTCCATTTGACCAAGGCCTCGGCAGTGATTGCCAACAACTTTATACATGACACTGATAAGTCATTATTGCAGGTTTCTAATCCGAAACTTGCTTTTGCTAAGGTTCTGAAGTTTTTGTCTTCAAAACCGTTTCAGGCCAGGGGCGTTTCATCCTTGGCATCGCTTGGTGTGAATTGCCAAATTTCTAGTCAGGTATCGGTGGCACCGTTTGTCCATGTAGGGGATGAAGTTACAATTGAGGGCCAAGTAACCATCGAATCTGGCTGCAGTATTGGCAATGGGTGTCGGATCAGTGAGGGTACTATATTGAACCCCAATGTAACACTTTACCCTGGAGTAACAATTGGACGGCATGTAATTTTGCATAGTGGTTGTGTTGTGGGAGCGGATGGTTTTGGAGATGTGTCTGACTCCGAAGCACATTTAAACATTGAACAAACGGGGACTGTGATCATTGAAGATAATGTTGAAATTGGGGCAAACAGTTGTATTGACCGGGGTACTTTTGGAGCAACGGTAGTTGGAATGGGGAGCAAGTTGGATAACCTTGTGCATGTGGGACACAACTGTCAGATAGGGCACCACACCATTATTGTAGGATGCGTGGGGATTTCAGGCAGTGTTCAGATCGGTGACCATTGTCTCATTGCCGGACAGGCTGGTATTAGCCACCACGTTAAGATTGGAGATAACGTAACAATTATGCAGAAGACAGCGGTAACAAAAAATGTGCCGTCAGGAAGCGTTGTTTCAGGATTACACTGCCGTGACCACAGAGAACAGTTACGGCTTGAAGCCCTGATTCAGAAATTACCAGAACACTATCAAGATTGGAGAAATCTAAAAAAACAGCTCGAAAGCCTGGTTAATGAAAAGGCCGAGACAGAAGGGAATGAAGATGTTTGACATTCAGGAAATTCTAAATTTTCTTCCCCATCGATATCCGTTCTTACTGGTTGATCGTATCATTGAATACGAACCAGGCAAGAGGATTGTTGGTATGAAGAACGTAACTATCAATGAACCTTTTTTCCAGGGCCATTTTCCTGGTGTTCCTATTATGCCGGGTGTCCTAATCGTGGAGTGTATGGCACAGGTAGGAGGGTGTTTGGTTTTCGAGTCTATGGAAAATAGAGATGATAAATTGGTTTTTTTCATGGGAATTGAAAGAGCGAGATTTAGAAAGCCGGTCAGACCTGGAGACCAGCTAAAGGTAGAAATGATAGTGGAACGAATGAAGTCCAGAATTGGAAAGCTAACTGGAAAAGTCCATGTAGAAGGTCAGATTGTATGTGAAGCTGGAATCATGTTTGCCTTAGTGGATAAAGCTTCTTACGAACAGGAGTAGGATGACTAAAATTCAGGGCGTATCAATTCATCCCACGGCTATTGTCTCTAAGTCTGCTAGTCTAGGTTCTGGGGTCAAGGTAGGCCCATACACTATCATTGGGGATGATGTTTCGATCGGAGAGAGTACTTGTATTGGCCCACATGTTGTTATAGAGGGTCCAACCGAAATTGGTTGTGAAAATCTAATCCTGGGGCAGTCATCCATAGGGGCAGTACCTCAGGATCTCAAGTACAAAGGTGAGTCTTCTTGGTTGCGAATTGGCAATCACAATCGAATCCGAGAATTTGTGACCCTTAATCGGGGTACTTTAGGTGGAATTAACGAGACATCAATTGGGAACGATAATCTTCTAATGGCTAGTGTTCATATTGCACATGATTGTGTGATTGGAGATGGTACTGTCTTTTCGAACTGTGCCTCTCTCGCCGGACACGTAGAGGTGGGTGATCATGCCATCTTAGGCGGGTTTGCAGGGGTTCAACAATTTTGCCGTGTTGGGTCTTATTCCTTTGTCGGGGCTTACTCTGTCCTTACTCGAGATGCTCTACCCTTTGTTAAGACAGTTGGGAGTAGGAACAAAGCCAGAATCTACGGAATCAATCAGATTGGGCTAGAAAGAAAAGGCTTTTCTAGTGATGAGATTGCGGGATTGAAACAAGCTTATCGTATTCTGTTTAGAAAGGGTTTGATGGTTGAGGAAGCTGTGATGGTGTTAGCTAATGAGTGTAAAGAGTTAGAATCCATTCGTCTCTTAGTTGATTTTGTTAACAATTCCAAACGAGGTTTTGTGCGTGCAACATCAGATCGGTCCGATGATTTCTGAAGATGTACGTAAACCTCTGGGATTGATCGCTGGAAGTGGCCGATTTCCAGTCTTGGTTGTGAGGGAGGCGGGCAAGAAAGGAATTCCCATGGTAGTGGCAGCTATCAGGGAAGAAGCCTCTACTAAAGTAGCTGAGTCGGTTGAGTTAGCAGGAGACAATTTCACTCTCCATTGGATCGCCCTTGGACAGCTTGGGAAACTGATCCGTCTATTTAAGCGTCACGGAGTGGAGGAAGCTTTAATGGCTGGCCAGGTGCGTCATTCTCAGATTTTTTCTCACAAGGCCTCTGCATCGAGAAAACTATTGTCGGCAATGCCTGATCTAACTATGGTCAAGGTCCTTATGTCACTTCCCAAAAGAAACACTGAGACGTTAATTGGGGGAATTGTAGATGTCTTAGAAAAGAACGGAATCAAACTTCTCGACTCAACTTTGTTCTTGAAGAACCTTGTGGCTGAGAGTGGTGTATTGACCCAGATAGAGCCAACCGTTTCCGAGTGGAAAGATATTGAATATGGTCGGCCTATAGCACGTCAATTGGCCGCACTTGATCTAGGTCAGAGCATTGTGGTCAAGGATTGTGCCGTGGTGGCTGTGGAAGCTATGGAAGGTACCAACGAAACTGTGGAAAGGGCAGCTAGACTGACTGGGGGACAGAGTTTAACCCTGATCAAAGTAGCCCGTCCTGAGCAAGATATGAGGTTTGATGTCCCTGTTCTTGGCCTAGATTCCCTTGAGGTTTTTGGGAGATGTAGAGTGACTGCGATAGCTGTGGACGCTAAGAAAACACTATTGCTGGATAGAAAAAAATTTCTTGCCGGAGCCAATGAACTTGATATCAGTATCTGTTCGGGGTCACTATGAGTCAGGTAGTGAAAACGGCTGTTGTGGGAGTAGGTTCTCTAGGAAGACACCATGCTAGAATTTATCATGAGCTACCTGGAGTCAAACTTAAGGGCGTCGTCGATATACTGCCAGAGCGGAGCAAGGAAGTAGCTAATTCCTACGGTTGCAAGTCGTTTTGTGACTTTCGTGAATTGATTGGGTTAGTCGATGCGGTTAGTTTGGCTGTGCCGACGGTCCTCCATGCTCAGCTAGGATCTCAACTCTTGGAATCTGGGGTACATGTGCTTGTGGAAAAGCCAATTTCCCACACATTGGAAGGTGCAGATAAACTCATCTCTGCACAGAGGACATCTGGAAAAGTTTTACATGTAGGTCATACTGAGCGGTTTAATCCAGCTGTGACTGCTCTTGCTCCCTATGTATCTCATCCACTATTTTTTGAAGGGCATCGACTCGGAATTTTCGTACAGAGAAGTCTAGATGTTGATGTAGTTCTAGACCTTATGATTCACGATTTAGATCTAGTGTTGTCGTTAGTTAAAGCTCCCCTGGTGGAGATTCGGTCATCAGGAGTTCCAGTTTTGACTAAAAGGATTGATATTGCTAATGCGAGACTCGAGTTCAAAAACGGTTGCGTTGCCAATCTAACTGCTAGTCGAGTGTCAAACGAAAAAATCCGGAAATTGCGATTCTTTCAGCCTGGACAATATATTTCTCTAGACTTTCGAAAGAGAGAAGCTGAAGTTTTTGGTCTAGTGTCAGCAAAAGGAGAAAAAAAAATACAGTATCAAATTGTAAAAGGTGAACCCTTGGAACCTCTTCGGGCAGAAATCTCCTCATTCTTGAATTGTGTGAGAGGAGAGAAACAAACAGTTTGGCCCGGTCCCTGTGGTGTGAATCAAGGAAGAGCTGCACTTGAGGTTGGACTTACTCTACTGGCTGAGATGAGAAAATCTCTTAACGCTCCTGATTTTGGGGTGTCCTGAGCGGGTGAAGTCATCAACTAAACCGCTTCTTATTGCTGTCATCGGAGCTACAGCGACTGGCAAAACTAGTCTGGCTCTTCAAATAGCCAAAAAGATTACTGGAGAGATAATAAATTGTGATTCGATGCAGCTTGTCAAAGGGATGGATATTGGTACGGCTAAGCCCTCGTTGATCGATAGGGCTACTATTCCCCACCATCTCTATGATCTCATCGATCCCAATCAATGGTACAGCGCCGGTCAGTACATGGTGGAAGCCAGAGCAATTTGTCGTGAAATTGCTGACCGAGACAAGGTCTCACTGGTTGTTGGAGGAACGGGTCTCTACTTAAAGGCTCTTTTGCAAGGTATTTTCGAAGGACCGAGTCGTTCTACGAAATACCGACGGCATCTAAACAAAGTAGTGGATCAGGGAGGTAATTCCCAACTCTACGCGCAGCTGATGAAAGTCGATCCAATCTCGGCAAAAAAGATTCCGGTTAAGGACAAGGTCCGAATTATTAGGGCCCTGGAGGTCTACTATGAGTCGGGGTCCCCTATTAGCAAACTTCAGCTTACAAGGATTCCTCTCAATGGTTTTCGAGTTATTAAGATAGGGATCCATCTGGATCGGGAAGACCTCTATGATAGAATTAATAAACGGGTTCATAGTATGTTTGAAACCGGGCTTCTAAAAGAGGTTCGGGAACTTATGGATCAGGGGTACTCAATTGATTGTAAGGGTTTCGAAGCGATAGGATATCGCCAGGCAATATCTTTCCTGCTTGGAAACATCAGTCTTGAAGAAGCCATAGAAAAAACTAGTATAGACACCCGTCACTATGCCAAACGACAAGTGACCTGGTTTCGCAGAGAATCAGGTGTTAACTGGGTTCAATCCCCTGGAGAGAGCTCCGAAGCACTGACAGAAGCATTGAAACTACTTGTGAATACAAACAATGTATTACACTGCCAGAGTATCCAAAATTAGAGTTTCTTTACTTAAAGATTATCGGCCCGGTTTTTGCGGAGAATTGTAAAATAGATATTTAAACTTTGAGACATTCATTAGAGACCGTTATTGGTCTTGAAATTCACGCTCAGTTATCAACAAAATCCAAACTGTTCTGCTCTTGTAGCACCAGTTTTGGTTCTTCTCCGAACAGTAGCACTTGTCCGGTTTGTTTGGGCCTTCCAGGGGCTCTTCCAGTAGTTAACCGGAGAGCTGTAGATATGGCCATACAGGCGGCTCTGTCCTTGGGTTGTGGAATCAATCAAGTTTCTATTTTTTCCCGGAAAAATTACTTTTATCCCGATTTGCCAAAAGGTTATCAGATCTCTCAGTATGCTCTGCCGTTGGCAGAAAGAGGTAAATTAGAAATTCTCACCTCAGAGATTGAAAGTGGAAAACTTAAGTTTGTTGAGTTTCGTGTCCACAGGGTGCACCTCGAGGATGATGCTGGAAAATCAATTCATCGGAATGACGGAAGCTCTTATGTGGATTTAAACCGAACGGGTGTTCCGTTGATAGAAATTGTAACGGAGCCCGATCTCAGGACACCTCAACAGGCCCAGGATTTTCTGACTTCTGTTCACCGTCTTCTACGCTGTTTGGGGGTCTGTGATGGAAATATGGAGCAGGGAAGTCTCCGATGCGATGCAAACGTGTCTTTGCGTAGGACAGGCACGCTAGAACTTGGGACAAAGACCGAGATCAAGAATTTGAATTCCTTTCGTTTTTTACGCAAGGCTTTGGAATTTGAGATTGAACGACAAAAACAGATTTTGGGAAAAGGAGGTTTAATCGAGCAGGAAACACGACTTTGGAACGAAGAAAAACAAAGGACTATTCTCATGAGGAGTAAAGAGTTTGCCCATGATTACCGATACTTCCCAGATCCTGATCTCTTGCCTCTTCGTATATCCGATGTCTGGTTGTCTAACTTAAAGAGCAGTCTGCCCGTTTTGCCTGAAGAAAAACAACGTCATTTTATAGAAACGTATGGATTTGTTCCAGAAGAGGCACTTCAACTTACCCAAAATCGGCACATATCGGAATTTTTCGAAGCGACTGTTGAGGTAGGAGGGTCTCCTAAGGCAGTTAAAAACTGGATACTTGGTGAGCTTTCCCGCCTTTTGAAGCGTGACTTTAATACAGATCTTTCTAAAACCTTACTGACCCCTGTCGGACTTGCAAGTTTAATACAACTTGTTGAGAAGGGCACGGTCGGAAACCGCATTGCCAAAAAAGTGTTGGAGATCATTTCACGCACTGGACAGGATCCTGTTGATGTTGTTTCCGAACATGGTTTGAGTGAAATTAGTAATCAAGAAGAACTCTTCAAAATTGTAAATTCTGTGGTGAATGATCACCCTAAAAAAACAAAATCTTATCGCTTAGGAAAGACTGGTCTACTTGGGTTTTTTATGGGGCAAGTTATGAAGGAAACTCGTGGTCAGGCGAATCCCAAAATTGTGAATGATCTTCTTAAGAAAGTACTGAGTGACAAATGATGCCAAAACGTCAAGTCGCACACCCTCTACAAAAAGATATACGTGTTGCCATAGTTGAAGAAATTTCTGACGACATTTACTCGATGAAGTTTGTTCTCCAGAGTCTAGGGTACGAAGTCCTATCTTTTGCAGCATCGTCTGTTTACATTGAGCCGCTTCTTCGATTTAATCCCAAGATTGTGATTGTTGACATGATGATTCCCGCGGAAGGGGGGTATCATGTCATCGAGCAGATCAACAGTCAAACCTCCCCTAAGTTCGCTATTCTTGCAATCACGGCTGCTGGCATGAGGGGGAATGAAGGAGATGTTTTAGAAGCGGGTGTAAGCAAGATTTTGTCCAAACCCTACACAGTTGCAGAACTGCAGGAAAAGCTTAATGGAATGGGAGGATAATGCTGCTTAGTTGCTATATCTCATGTTTTGAAAAACCTTTATTTTTGCAATTTTTGAAAACTTTAGGGTGCTCCTTAACCCTATTTCAAGAAAATATTTGAGCTGAGTAGACTTATTTCTATTCTGGTGGCTGTGATAATTCTTATATTCGCTTAAAGAGAAAAAACTAAAAAAGACTACTCCCATCTCAGACTTTCGATAGGATCAAGTGAAGCTGCTTTAAACGCAGGGAAAACTCCAAAGAGTAGACCAACTGTAACTGAAACGGCCAACCCGGATGTTATTGCCCAAAGAGGAATTACCGAAGGTAGACTAGGCATCGCATAGGCAAGAGTATAGCTTCCCAAGATGGAAAGAATGATCCCTATCAAACCTCCTAGGGTGGTTAGTGTCATGGCTTCGAAGAGGAACTGGACAATTATATCTCTTCTCTTGGCTCCTAAGGCTTTTCGGAGTCCAATCTCCTTAGTTCGTTCGGTCACTGAAACGAGCATGATATTCATGACACCAATGCCTCCTACCATGAGGCCTACTGCAGAGAGAGCTATTGCGACAAGTCCCATTGTTTTGGTTAGGTCATCAAATTGTTTAATCATCTTTTCAGAAGTATTTAGATCGAAGTTGTTTTTCTGATCGAATCGAAGGCCGCGCTGTCGTCGCAGAATAGCTTCCGTATCATCCAGCGCTTTAGCTAGATGACCTTCTCTGGACCGAGCTAATATAACCAGAAACTGGTCTTGGGGACTCAGCTTACGCATTGTTTTATATGGTAGATATACGGAATTATCGTCTTCGGTCTCACCAAACATAGAGTTGGTTCGCTTGCCTAAGATTCCGATCACAGTAATTGGGTAACCATCAAGTGTAATTGAACGTCCCAATATTTTGCTGGTGTTGGGAAAGAGAGAATTGACTAGGTTTGAACCGATGATGCCAACATCTGCAGCTCTGTAATTATCTATGGAGGATAAGAATCTCCCTTCTTGTAAACTAGCATTAACAACCTTAAAAAACTCAGGAGAAACTCCAGTAATCTGAGCTCTTCCAAAGGTATTGGATTTGTGTCGGACTGTTCGCCCCTGGAAATGGACAAGGGACACTGACTGATAGGCGACATCTTTAATTGCTGTCGATCCATTCTTCAGAGCCAGAGCATCGGAGACTGTAAGAGGCTTGCGGGCTAATTCTTCTCTGGAAGGGATTCCCTGAAATCCGGTCTTCAAGTGAAAGGCATAGATGTTGTTAGTTCCGTACTCCTCAACCAATCCGATTAGACTGCTTCTGACGCCGGTGAGTATCGACGAAATTGTGACAACAGTGAAAATGCCGATAATGACACCAAGAACTGTAAGAAAGCTACGAATCTTATTGCTTTTTAGAGCGATAAGAGCCATGCGTATGTTTTCTAAATACTGAGTACTTGTCATCGCTCTTTATTCATTGCAATGATTGGGTCTAGTTTTGAGGCTTTATAGGCTGGATAAATCCCAAAAATAAGTCCTATTCCACCTGAAAATCCAACTGCTAAGAAAGCATATCCCCATGTAATCGTCATTGGAAAATCGAAACTGTACCCTAATAAAGAAATTATTCCCCGTGCACTACCAAGACCAATTGCCCCACCTAGTGCAGAAACTAGAAAAGACTCGATTAGAAACTGGAACAAAATATCGGAACGCCGAGCTCCAAGGGCCTTACGAATTCCTATTTCAAATGTTCGTTCACTAACAGAGACAAGCATTATGTTCATGATCACAATCCCGCCTATGAGTAATGAAATCAGGGTAATGGGTATGATGACTCCAGAAACAATTAGCGCTGCTCGATCCACAGTTTTATTGATGTCATCAGTTGAAGTTAAACCAAAGTCATCATCCTTGTTGGGAGGGATTTGATGTCGAATTCTCATTCCCATTCGAACCTGATCAAGGGCCGACTGAAAAGCCTCTTGATTAGTGGTTTTTCCACGAATACGAAGACTGTCACGTGCCCCAAAAAGTTTTTGATAAGTTGTTATGGGGATGTATAGGATTCGGTCCTGTTGGATTCCAAAACTTGAGCCGAGAGTCTCTAGAACACCTATGATTTTAATAGGATGATTTTTTACCTTGATTGTTTTACCAATAGGATCTTTGTGGGGAAACAACTTGTCTTTTAATTCAGCGCCTATAATACCAACATTCGATGCATTCCGTACTTCATACTCTACGAAAAAACGACCTTCTTCGACCTCAAAACCTCCTAGAAAAACAATGTTGGAAGTTGCTCCGGTAACTGCAGTTCCCAAGAGTTCTTCATTCCCAGCATAAGTCGTTTGAATATTTGAAAGCTCTGCTATTATTTGGCTACAGTCGGTACAATAACGGCGCAAAAACTCCAGGTCACCAAACTCAAGCCTTGGATTTCTTTTTAGCATTTCACTCCATTCTTCACTGCTGACATTTCCAAAGTTTCCGTATTGAACGAGTATGAAGGAGTTGCTTCCTAAGGTTTTTGAAACCTCGGTTTTTACGTATTTTTCAGCTCCAGTGATGCCGGCAGCTACAACTAGCACTGATGCTACACCCACAATGATGCCAAGAAGAGTAAGGAAGGTTCGTAGCTTGTGGGTCCAGATAGAGAGACAGGAAATCTTTACAATCTCAGTTAGAATGTATGTATTAATCACGGAAACCCCTGACTTTTTTACTTTGTGCTAAGCCTTTCATTCTACCTCAATCCAAAAGAGGATAGGGTGGACGGTCTTGGTTTCTAGCCGCTAGGATGTATTTGTGAAATCGTTAATTAAGATGCATAGAGCATCTAAGTATTTTGAAAATGAGGGAGGATCGGTTCAAGCTTTGAGGGAGGTGTCCTTAATTGTAGAAGCTGGTAAATTTTTAGCAATTACAGGGCCAAGTGGTTGTGGGAAGAGTACTCTCCTGCATTTGTTAGGGGGGATGGATCGAGTCAGTGAAGGTGAAATTTGGTACGAGAATTCACCGTTGCATTTGATGAGTGAACAGGAGCTCACCCAATTTCGTCGTTCTAATGTTGGATTTGTTTTTCAATTTTTTTATCTTCTTCCCTCCTTAACGGTTCAAGAAAATGTAGCACTTCCTTTACAGCTCCAGAAAATAGAGGACTCTCAAAAGAGAGTCTTTGATTTACTAAAACAAGTAGGTCTTTCCAAAATGGCAAATAGGTTTCCAAGACAATTGTCAGGAGGTGAAATGCAAAGAGCCTCAATTGCCCGAGCCCTAGTGACCAGGCCTAGACTTCTGTTAGCCGATGAGCCTACAGGAAATTTGGATACTTCTAATGGGGAAATCGTGCTTAAGAAAATGCGAGAACTGGCAGGGGAAACGGGAACTGCTGTAGTCATGGCTACCCACAGTGATAATGCAGCATCCTTTTCTCATTCTAAACTGGAAATGATAGATGGAGAGCTAACTCCAGAATGAGGTGTAGAGGATTTTTTGCACTGATATTACAGTTTACAATCCGTCCAATTCTTCAACATCGTTTGAAGAGTTTTCTAACGGTTTTTGGTGTTGCTCTGGGTCTAGCTGTTGTAGGTTCAGTGCATCTTTCCACAGAAAGGGCCATTTTTTCTTTTTCGGAAAGTTTGCGAGTGGTTGAGGGGAACTCAGATTTTCATGTTACTGGTAATGGGTTTCCTCTGCCAGAAGTCTGGTTAGAAAAGTTTAACTGGTTTTGGGAGTTCGGTTATATGACTCCTCGTGTCGAAGGGACGGCACGAACTCAAGAAAAAAAAGAAATTCGTATCTATGGCGTAGATCTAGTAGGAGACCCATTGGTTCGAGACTACTTTGCTTTAGATAAAAACGATGTTGATGATGAGGAGATTTCTTCTCGTAGGATAGAAGGTAGGTCTTTTCTTGACCTTCTTTCTAAAGAATTCCAGATTCTGGTACCAGAAAAGTTAGCTCAACAGGAGGGACTAGAGTTGGGATCTAGCTGGAGCTTAACTATAGGGATTCAAACTTGGGAATTTCGTGTTGGAGCTATTCTTTCAAACAAGGGTATAGGCGGTGCATTTGGAGGTCATTTGGTCCTTATGGATATTGCAACTGCTCAGGAGGTCCTCAAAAAATTAGGACAACTTGACCGTATAGATTTTAAGCTAAACGGTTTGAAGGACGAAGGTGTTTTTCAGAGGATCCAAAAACAAAGCGATGACAATTTGTTCTTTTATCGTAAAGGGGATCTTGCTGCTCAAAGTAAAAGAATGCTTTCGAGCTTCCAGGTCAATCTAAAGATTCTCAGTTATTTGGCTTTGATTGTGGGAGCTGTTCTTATTTGTAACACAGTAGGTCTTTCTTCTATATCCCGGAGATCTGAGATCGCAATCTTAAGAACTTTAGGGGCATCAAGACGAGTAGTGTGTTCTCTGGTTCTTTCCGAGTCCCTTTTTTTTGGCATTGTAGGAGCTATCGGAGGAGTGATCATTGCTCCTTATTTGACCTCATTGGCTGAGATTATGGTGAATCGGACGGTTGGTGAATTCTATATGGGTTCTACCATCGGGACAAATTCAACTCAAATAGAATTCCAGGTTCTAGTGATAATTATGCTCTTTGGAATTGGAGTGGCACTAGCTTCAGGTACTAAGCCTGCCTGGTCTACAACGCGGGTGTCTCCTGTCGAAGTTCTTCGAGAGGGTTCTTGGTCCTTGCCTCCTAAAACACAGATGCTAGGGCTGTGTAAGGCAGGAGCATCGAGTTTCTTGTTGGCCTTTCTCCTTAGTTTTTCTCCTCCTATCAACGGACTCCCCCTTTTAGGATATCTGTCCTGTATTCTCTATATCCTTGCATTTTCTCTCGGGTCTTTGCCTGCTATGCATCTTGTTTTATCAGCAATACGAAAATATGTTTGGCCTATATTAGGCTTAGAAAGTCGGTTAGCCTTATGTCAGCTCAAACTTAACATTAGTCACGTGAGCCTAGCGGTTATGTCGCTGATGATTGCCGTTGCATTGTTTGTAGGAGTGGCAACAATGGTTGGAAGCTTCCGTTCCACAGTCCAGAGTTGGATTAATCAGACATTTGTAGCGGATCTTTTCGTGCGAAGTGCAGGTGGCTCAGTGTCCAACTGGTCGGGTCCTTTAGATTCTGAAAGTATCTCTCTAATCGAGGACATCTTGGGTGTTGATGCGGTAGGGACATTTAGGGGAACTAGGGTTGAATGGGAGGGTGTTCCAATTACCCTGGCTGGCGCCGAATTCAGAGTTTTGAGAGACTTCGGGAAAATTTTGTTTATGGAAAACCGTACGTCTGAGGAGATCGTAGAGGCTGCTCGGGTCAAAAAACGAGTCATCGTCTCGGAACCTTTTAGTCGCCGTTTTAGTTTGTCCCGGGGGGATCAGATTGAATTGAAGACTCCTGTTGGAATCCGTCTCTTTGAGATAGAGGCGGTCTATTATGACTATTCAAACGATCGTGGCGTAGTAGTGATGGATCGCGGTCTTTTTGCGAATCTATTTTCAGATCAGAGTGCTAATACACTCGCGATCTACGTGAATTCAATGATGGATACTAAGGAAGTAGTCCGGAAAATTCGATCTGTTTTCCCCGGAAAGGATTTGATCATTCAACCTAATTCAGACCTTAGAAATTCTGCTCTTAATGTGTTTGACCAGACTTTTAGAATTACCCAAGGGGTCGAAATTATTGCTTTGATTGTGGCTGCACTGGGAGTTATGAGCACTCTGATTGGACTTGTATTGGAAAGGAGGGGAGAATTTGCGTTGCTGCGTTTTCTGGGGGCCTTTCCTGCGCAATTGCGTCAAATCATACTTGCAGAAGCTACTTTATTAGGTTTAGTGGGATGCCTATTTGGAATAATATTGGGACAGATACTAGCATTGATCTTAATCTATGTTATTAACGTTCAGTCATTCGGTTGGACTATTCAATATAACCTTCCGTTTCCCCTTATTTCAGGGGGAATACTTGTTATTTTTTTTAGCACAGTTTTTATTGGGATCTATCCAGCTCTACTTACCGGCCGGATAAATGCATTGCGTGCTTTGAGAACAGAATGACAAAACTCCTGGTACTTCTTTTACTGTGGCAAGGAGCTTTTAAACTCGCACTTCCAGGATTTGAGTTTTCGTTTCCTCGAGATCACGGAAATCATCCTGAATACAAGTTCGAATGGTGGTATTGGACAGGGCACTTGGTGTCTGACAAGGGACGCCGTTTCGGCTTCCAAGTGACCTTCTTTAGGGTGGGCATAAAGAGAGATTTCAATTCGGTTTCTAACTGGTCTCTCGAGGACTTATATCCCGCGCACTTCGCCATCACAGATATAGAAACAGGCAGGTTTCTCTACTACCAGAAGCTGAGCCGAACCAGTCCTGGGTCGGTGGGGTCAAGCACCGGAAATCTGAATGTATGGAATCAGAATTGGAGTGCCAGGGCAGAGGACGGAGGAATACGTCTTCAAGTTAACTCAAAACTTGCAGCTCTAGACCTGAGGATGAAGTCTTTAAAAGATCCGGTAATTCATGGTGAAAACGGAATTAGTCCGAAAGGTAATCAGCTGGGCCAGTCATCCCACTACTATTCATTGACTCGACTTTCTGTTCTTGGCCATATTCGCGTAGAGGAGCGTAGCTTTGATGTTAATGGGCAGGCATGGATGGATCATGAGTTTTCTACCAATCAGCTTGCAGAGAATCAGATTGGTTGGGACTGGTTTAGTCTACAACTTGACAACAACTTCGAGGTGATGCTTTTTCAGTTACGAACTAAGAATGGATCCTTGGATCCGAATTCCGCTGGAACGGTAATCTCTCCTGAGGGAGAGAAAATTCCTTTAGATAATTCTCTTTTCCAGCTACGATCAGTGCGAAAGTGGATTAGCAGTCAAAGCGGAATAGAGTATCCGGTTGAGTGGCAGATATTTATTCCTGAGTATCAAGCTTTTATGCAAGTGACTCCACTTTTGGAGAATCAGGAACTAGATACACGCTTGTCGACAGGAATTATCTATTGGGAGGGTGCCGTGGAGGTAAAGGGGAGTTGGCAGGGTAAACCATTATCTGGGTTGGGTTATCTGGAGTTAACAGGCTATCAGGATGGTGGAAAACCTAACATTTAATAGCAACTTGATGGTCTAAATTGGATCGTTAACTACTTAGAATTATTGGTTGTCAAATTTCAGGGGGGAAAATGAGAGAACTTAGAAAACTTTTGTCATTTTGTATTGTATATTTTGCAATTGTTTCTTTAACAGTTTTTCTCTGGTTGAGTAGCGCTACAGCTCAAATTCCTGGAAAATTTGAGAATCTGCAGGTTGCACCCAAGAACATCTCGCGTGGGGAGTTGTTGAATTTAATGAAGGATATAACCTTCGCTTTGGGTACTCGTTGTTGGTTTTGTCATGAAGGTGAAGGAGATGATCTTTCCAGCTTTGATTTTGTGTCTGATAAGAAACCGGCCAAGGAAGTTACCCGCACTATGATGAAGATGGTTGAGGAAATAAACACGAAGTTCATTGCACAGGTGGAGGATGATGCAAAAGTAACCTGCTTTACCTGCCACCGAGGTCAGATAGAACCAGAGGAATAAAAAAACTCTTATAGGAAGTGACCCGACAAGTTAACTAGTTATTTTTTGGCGCTTTTTGATTACTGTAAACTAGCAACCAAAATGTTAGAGTTTTCTGGGATTAGAAGAAGACTCAGACCTGAATCATCCGTTCAACTGAAAGTCGGGCACGGTCAAACAATTCCGATTTTATCTCAATCTCATAGACTAAATCCCGAAGAGAATGAAGTATTTTAGGGAGCGTAATTTTCTTCATATGTGGGCAAAGATTACAAGGTCTTGTGAAGTCTATATCCGGACATTCCACGGCTACATTATCACTCATTGAACATTCTGTTACCATTAACACCTTAGCCGGGCGGCCCTCTTTTACATGTTGAATCATCCCAGATGTTGATCCGATGTAATCAGCTTCTTTTAAAACATCCGGAGGACATTCGGGATGGGCTAGGATGGTAATTTCTGGTAAGGAGTCCCGATACTGACGCAGCTGTTTACCTGTGAAACGCTCGTGGACTTCACAATGCCCCTTCCATGAAATGATAGATGTCTTTGTTTTGGTTGCGACCCAATTAGCCAGATATTCGTCGGGAAGAAAAATCACTTGGTCTGTTTGCAAAGATTCGATTATCTGTACAGCGTTACTGGAAGTACAGCAAATATCGGCTTCTGCTTTCACGGCTGCAGAGGTATTTACATAGGTGACAACTGGAACACCAGGATAGCGTTCTCGCAGAAGGCAAACATCCGCAGCGGTAATTGAAGAAGCTAGCGAACAACCAGCCTCAAGATCTGGAATAAGAACTTTTTTATCTGGATTGAGAAGCTTGGCAGTTTCTGCCATGAAGTGCACTCCACAGAGAACTATCACTTCAGCATCTGTTTCAACGGCTTCACGGGCCAGAGCTAAGGAATCCCCCCTGAAATCAGCCACCCCATGAAAAATTTCAGGTGTTTGGTAATTATGTGCCATTACAATAGCGTTACGTTCTTTTTTTAGCTGGTTAATGGCAGCAATGTAGGGTGCGTGAATCGACCATTCTAATTTTGGAATCACATTTCTAACTTGGTTGTAGATGGTCTCAGTATCACGGACAACTTCTGGTGTGAAAGGCAAGGAAGGATAGGTTGGGATTTTTTCAGTCGGCATGTTGCTATTACTAGCGAGTGTGAAAAAAGTTATCTAAATAAAAGAATAGGATTAGTTTCTTGTCACAGCCTTCCAACCTCTTATACTAGTTTTGAGTATATGTGCTTGTCAAGATTACTAAGCGGATTGTTCTCTGTTGGTTTCATCTATCCCAATCTATATTTCACGGAATTCCAGGCAGTCCAACTCCTGGGGTAGGTCTTTCCCTGAGAACATCTCTTCGAAAACGAAATAGCTTGGCTGGCCTTCCACCAGTATTAAGGTTCACAGCAGAAGTTCCTTCCACTAAGCCAGCTTGCTCAATCAGGCGCCGAAAGTTTTGTTTGTGAATCTGAAATCCTTCCAAAGCTTCTACAACTTTTTGGAGTTCTAAAAGGGTAAATTGAGGGGGAAGTAGTTCAAATATAACAGGTCGGTACCTTAGTTTTCCACGTATACGATCGAGTGCGGTTACGATTATACGGCGGTGATCTAAAAACATTGGCTTTCCTAGTCCATTGTGACTCTGATTAAGAGTTCTTTTTTTTGGATTTTCCCTCCAGGATTCACTCACAAGTTTTGCCTCAAACAGAAGTTCATACCGTTCCAGTGCTCTCTCCCAGTTCCAGCGGGCACCTCCTGATCCAAAACATACGTCGATACGTTCACGGCGATTTTGACGCTGTTGAGGCGAGGAATCCATCCATTCTTCGAGAGCTGGCAAGATTTTTTCGTCGAGTATCTTTGGGCGTTCTTTTCTCCAGTCTTCCCAGGGAAGGAAGGAATACCAATCGGACCATCTGGCTGTTTTAACTTTGGGAATTTGCTCTCTTATAAGTGCAAGATAGGCTACCGAAACAGTGCGTGATTCACCCGAATTACGGTTACGGTCTCCAAAGGTATATAGTTGCTCCGTATAACCGAGGTTAATCCCAGTTTGCTCTCTGACCCAGCGTCGTAACCCCAATTCGAGTGTCGGATCACCATCTACATCGAGGGGGCCATAAGGTAATGCAGGCGCTGCTTGAATGTTTCTTTTCCCTAACTGAATGGATAGAATTCGCGGTACTTCCTCAGTAACAGCTACAATTACGGCATTTAATCCTATCAACACGTGGTTCTTCACAAAAAAGATTTATAGCACAGTAGTCCCATTTATTTTCCTACAATATTGTGTCGGCAGTGCAAAATTTTAAGATACACACTCTGATATTAGAGAGAGGAAGCGCAGGTATAAAAACTATCTATAGTGTGATTGGCAGACAATTGCCACATATGGGATAAGGCGTTAAACTGACCGGGAAAGATAAACAACTCTGGAGAATACGACTATGAATTTCATCAATCGGAGAGACTTTGTCAAAAATTCGGCGCTGGCTGTAGGGGCACCCTATGTGTTATCAGACAGTAAGAATACAAGCAATGAGACTGTGAGGGTTGGAGTTGTTGGTTTACGTGGTCGAGGTCGAGAGCATTTAGAGGGGTTCCAGCGTCTTCCGGGAGTACAGGTCAAAGCTATCTGTGATATTGATGACGAGATCATTGCCGCCTCGTTAGAAAACTTCAGTAATAGTGGTTGGGAACATCCAGCTGTCTACAAGGACATGAGAAAACTTTTGGAGGATAAGAACATAGATGCTGTCTCATTTGCGACACCTAATCACTGGCACGCGCTAGGGACAGTCTGGGCTTGCCAGGCTGGAAAGCATGTGTACGTAGAAAAACCAGCAAGCCACAATGTACGAGAAGGACGGCTAATGGTAGAGGCTGCTCGGAGATATGGGAGAGTGGTGCAGGT
>CAZMUJ010000101.1:0-38663 GCA_964569605.1 uncultured Acidobacteriota bacterium | reverse complement strand
CAAAAGCAAGGACACAAGACGGAGCAACCCTACTCATGCAGGCGGCAAGAAGCACTCGTATGTCGGTCATAGCCTACGCCTATTCTTTGGATAACAACGTGACGGCCAAGACTTCTGCCAACCGAACCGTTATGCACTCGGCTGTGAGCCCCTCTAGAGTCCACTACACCGTAAGTGAAGACGACATATGCAATGTGATTCAATTTCTATCTAAACACGGAGCAGACCCCGACCCACAAGATAAAGACGGATGGACTCCCATTTCAGTGGCCGACTATTGGCCTTACGAGAAGGCAGCAAGACTACTTTATGAGCTAACGATGGCTGCTGGTCAAAAGCCGACAATTCTGCCGACCGAGTTTCGATAGATGACGACACTAATGTTAAATTGAAGTATTTAAGTAAACAATCGCTAAGCCTTGCTGCTCTTGGGGTTACGTCATTCTCATTACCTGCTATGACCCCTAGTTCCCGCAGTTTTGCCCCATGGTTGCCCCACCTGAAGCCGTTGGAAGTGATATTATCCAATAGAAACGCAATATAAAACCGATGTTTATTTCTTGTAAATACCTAACAGTAAAAGAAAAAACAGGAACTTACGAGACGGTGTGGATTCAACCCTCCTCGTTAAGAATTATAATTAACTAGAATCTATGCTTACTGGGAAAAATTTGTGTCTTAACTCTTGACTCTATGTTGTATAAGTGAGAATAGAAAATTATGCCCTTAGGACAACAAAAAAAATATTGGAAAAGCAATCTCCAGTATCTTTGTGTATTACTAACAATCTGGCTAATGGTCTCAGCAGGGCTTAGCATCATTCTTGCTGACTGGCTCGATCAGTTTCGGATTGCAGGATTTAAGTTAGGTTTCTGGTTTTCTCAGCAGGGCTCAATTATTGTCTTTGTAATTCTGATCTTTGTCTATGCTCGGTTGATGAACCGGCTTGATCTTCGCCATGATGTCCATGAAGTAGAAAAGGATTCCTGATGACTGTTCAGGTCTGGACTTTCATTTTGGTGGGTTTCTCATTTGCTGTCTATATTGGTGTGGCGATTTGGTCAAAGGCTCGCTCTACTAGTGATTTTTACGTAGCAGGAAATCAGGTTTCTCCAGTAGTTAATGGTATGGCGACAGCTGCCGATTGGATGTCTGCAGCATCCTTTCTGACAATGGCAGGTGCTATCTCATTCCTGGGACGAGATGGGTCCGTCTATCTCATGGGCTGGACTGGAGGATACGTTTTACTAGCTTTGCTCCTGGCTCCTTATTTAAGAAAATTTGGCAAGTATACGGTCCCAGATTTTGTAGGTGATCGATACTCTTCACAAGTGGCCCGGATAGTAGCAGTTTTCTGTGCTCTTTGTGTTTCCTTTACTTATGTTGCGGGTCAGATGCGGGGAGTAGGCATTGTTTTTTCCCGCTTCCTAGATGTTGATATAAGCCATGGGGTTATGATTGGCATGGGGATTGTTTTTTTCTATGCTGTATTAGGAGGCATGAAGGGTATTACCTACACTCAGGTAGCGCAATATTGTGTTCTGATATTTGCCTATTTAGTTCCTGCTATTTTTATCTCTCTCTTGATGACTGGAAAGGTTATTCCTCAATTTGGCTTTGGCAGTCTTCTAAATGATGGATCTGGACAATTTCTTCTTGAGCGTTTGGACCTGCTCAGTCGAGATCTTGGCTTTACAGCTTATACTTCAGGACAAAAAGATACTATTGACATACTCTTTATAACCCTTGCCTTGATGGCTGGTACTGCTGGGCTTCCACATGTGATTGTTCGTTTCTATACAGTAGCAAGAGTTTCGGCAGCAAGGAGCTCAGCTGGATGGGCCCTAATATTCATAGCTCTTCTCTACACTGCGGCTCCAGCAGTTGCTGCCTTTGCTCGTACTAACCTACTTGCAACAGTCTCAAACACTCAGTACGAAAACGTTCCGGATTGGTTTTCAAAATGGGAGACTACGGGATTGATCGTGTTTGAAGACCACAATAGGGATGGTTTGATTCAGTACGTGGGGAAGGATTCTCATCACGAGAACGAATTAACGATTGATCCGGATATCATGGTATTAGCAAATCCAGAAATTGCTCGTTTACCAGCATGGGTGACTGGCCTCGTGGCAGCTGGTGGTCTAGCTGCTGCTCTTTCTACGGCAGCAGGGCTTCTATTGGTCTTATCCTCTGCCGTTTCCCATGACCTTCTAAAGAAGTGGCTCAAACCCGAAATCAGTGAAAGAGCAGAACTCATGGTCGCTCGAATGACGGCGGGAGTGGCAGTCATGATTACTGGCTATTTTGGTGTCCATCCTCCAGGTTTTGTTACTGAAGTGGTCGCTTTTGCATTTGGACTTGCTGCTTCTTCGTTTTTCCCCGTCATTGTATTGGGAATTTTCTATGCCCGTGTGAACAAGTATGGGGCAGTATTGGGGATGTTGGCAGGACTTACATTTACTGCCGCTTATATTATCTATTTTAAATACGTGTTCCCCGAATTCAACTCAGAAGGGCACTGGTGGCTAGGCATCTCACCTGAAGGTATTGGTACGGTAGGAATGTTTGTCAATTTTCTGGTGACAGTAATTGTTTCATGGTTGACTCCTCCACCACCTCCTAATGTTCAACGACTTGTTGAGGAAATCCGAGTTCCTCGTGAATTGGTTACATCATAGTCAAGCTTGGGTTGAAAGATCATTGTTGTCTTCAGAATTATCTTGAAACGAACATCGGTTTCCAGAAAACTCTGCACGCATCAGTTCGACTAGCCAGAATATAGAAATCGGAGTGCAGGAAGCGATTAGCTCTTGTAGGAAATTGTTAGCCTGGATAGTCTGCTACGTAGATCGCCTTAGTTTGAGTGTAATCTTGTAGCGTATCGGCACAATTCACTCCCCCCCCAGGTCCACCTGAGATTCCCTGACCTCCATAAGGCATGCCATAAGCGACAGTGTTGTGACAATTTACCTGACCTGTTCCATCTCTGAATTGCTTGGCTATATCTGTGCCCAGTTCTAAATCTTTTGTCCAGACACTGGATCCTAGTCCATAGCGAGTACTGTTGGCAAGATGGATTGCCTGATCAACAGAGTCCACTGGTTGAACATTGACAAAAGTGTGGAACACTTCCGCTGGATTACAGTCGGAACCCGTTCCTGATCTTAGCAATGTTGGTTTCATGTAGAATCCATCGTAACCAGATACTGCGGTCGGGCCACCTTCGACGAGAACTTCGGCCCCGTTTGATTTGGCAAATTCTATTCCTTCGACAATACGAAGAGGTTGTCGGGAATTTACTACAGGACCTAGTTGAGTTCCTTGGACCGCTTGATTTCCGATTTTCAGATCGTTGAAAAACGCTTCTGTCGCACCAATGAAATCATCAAAAATTTTGCGCTGAGCAAATACCCGATGGATGGTACAACAAGTTTGCCCATAGTGCTGGTTTGCATTCTTCCCAATCAAGCGAGCTACAATTTCAGGATCAACATCTGAACAAACTATAGCAGCGCCGTTTCCTCCCATCTCACGTTTTAATCGCGTTCCATGTTTGTCTGCAGCCTGTAAGATGCTCTGACCAACTCCTGGAGAACCTGTAAAGGATATATAACGGACCCCAGGATTTTCTGCGATGAACTTGCCTGTTAGTTCACCCCTGCCCGGTAAAACATTTATCACCCCTGGAGGAAAACCTGCTTCTTGGGCTAATTTGGCAAAATAAAGGGCACTAAGCGGTGTTTCTTCGCTGGGTTTAATTAGAATGCAGTTGCCGGCCATAAGAGCCGGAATAATGAACCAGGCTGTGAGAACGACCGGATAGTTCCAGGGAATGATGCCAGCCACTACTCCCCATGGCTTTACATGAGGATAACCCTCGATTCCATCCATGACTGCTATTTTTTCTCCGTTGCCAAAGCAAAACTGCTGTGCAATTTCAATGAAATATTCAGCACAGGGTCGCACAGTTCCAATGTCGCCATTTGCAAGTTCCGAAACCTTACCTCCATTTAATATTTCACAGGCGAGGAAAACATCTAGGTCGCGTTCGTAAAGCTCGACTAACTTCATGATTAGTGAAGCGCGCTCATCTACTGAAGTATTTTTCCAGCTGCTATTGTAGGCACGATAAGCATCCTCTACGGCAAGGCTCACTTCATTCCATCCCATTTCTGAAACTGTTGCAAGGACTTCTTTGGTGCCAGGATTTATAACATCAAGTACGGCATTCATTGAACCTGAAACATGTTTACCGCCAATCACACCGGTCAAGGACTGCCCTCCATTAGAACAGAAATCTGTAAAAGCTTTAGGAGCAATGAAATTCTCAGCAGTAAAAGCCTGGATGTTGTTTGGTTTCAATGTTTCAGTAGACATGAAGTGTTCCTCCTTAATGTGTATTCTAAAAAATAATACCCTTTTTTAAATCTGGATGTTGGCTGAATTAAAAATAACCAAATTTTTTCCTTATAAAAGTTACAATTTAATAGTAGAAACTACGCCGTTTTGACAGGTTTATTTATTAGATGCCCGTATATAGATAGGACGATAAATTGTTTTCTCTTTCAATCTGTTACTTTCCAAGGATTTCCTCAACAAACTTTGTTCAAGAGAAGAACAATTCTGTTTTCTTGACTCTAAATTGATAGATGTCAAGCTTTCTCATAAGTAAAACTCTTCGATGTTTTCACTCAAGACAGCTTTATATTTTTTAAGTATCAACATAGATATTCATATTCAAATCTGTTTGGGATTCAATCTTAATAAGGTTTAAGGTTTGAAAACTTGTGACCGCAGAAGGCTTGAAAAAAGCTGGCAATGTTTTTACTTGCACTAAATTGAGAGAAAATTGGAGCGGGAGACGGGAATCGCACCCGCGACGTCCAGCTTGGGAAGCTGACATTCTACCGCTGAATTACTCCCGCTCAACAAAACTTCTACAGGGATTCTAGTGCAAGTGCCTTTGGACTATCTAGGCTACAGAATTTTTTGGATATCACTTTTCCCACTGTTCCTTGAACTAGAGCAATCTTGAAGTGTTTTGATTTCAAGGCTTTTACTTTTGGGTTGTGTTGCTTGTCTTTAAATTCAAAACTCCCCATTTCCCCTGGACTAAGGTCTATGTGAGATGTGGAGAAATCCTATTAGTAAATCCAGGGTATTTTAGTTAAAGAAGAAAATAACAGCACGATTCTAGAACAATAATAAATGCGACTTTGAAGATGCCGTGCCATCATTCTTAGCACTATGCATAGATTAGGAACTCTTGGGATAATGAATAGGGTTTCAGTCGAGAGTTGGTGGAAATCAACTATTTTGCTTTTGGTTCTCTTACTCCCAGCTTGCGGTCGCCATACACCTTCGGTTGGTTCCACTAGTACGGGGACAAAGTCTAGAAGTGGAATCTTCGAGTATGGAATTGCTTCTTGGTATGGTCCAGGATTCCATGGCAAGCTTACGGCTAACGGTGAGACTTATAATATGTACGCTATGACGGCAGCCCACAAGGAATTACCTTTTGATACATGGTTGAGAGTCGACAATTTGGACAACGGAAGGTCAACGATCGTTCGGATCAACGATCGAGGCCCTTTTATTGAAGGACGGATCATAGACCTTTCTCTGAGTGCTGCAGAAGATATTGGCATGGTAGGTCCTGGGACGGCTCAAGTAGATCTCTACATCCTAGACAAGAATAGTTCAAAAAAGATTTATTCTAGAAGTAATCGAACGTTAGCTTTCCAAACAAAGAAACAGTCTTTTGTTGTCCAGATAGGATCTTTTCGAAGTAAAGCAGAAGCACTCAGACTCAAAGCCCGCCTAGCCCTCCAATTTCCAGATGTTTCTATATCAGAGACCAGTTTGTCGGGGGAGACAATGTTTCGAATCCGTATGGGTAGTTTTGGTAGTCGTCAAGGGGCTTCGGAGTTTCGCGAACTTCTTTTAAAAGAAGGTGTAGTCGAACAAGCAATAGTAATGCACTCTGGGAGTTGAAGTCGTCAAGGTTTTAGTCTGACAAGAGACTAAACTCCAGAGTATGTGTAGCTAGAAATTTGCCTAATTTAATCACTTTGTTGTAATCTTGATCATGCGCATCACCTGTGTGATTCCGGCCCGTTATCAATCTTTCCGTTTACCAGGTAAGTGTCTTCTTGAGATTGCGGGGAAACCCATGATTCAATGGGTGTATGAGCGGTCTTTGAAGGCAGATTGTCTTGACGAGGTCTTGGTTGCAACTGACGATGTCCGAATTTTCGATGCAGTTCGAAAATTTGATGGTCGAGTGATGATGACCAGCTCCTCTCATCAGAGTGGCACTGAACGGGTTGCAGAAGTCGCAACTCGAATTGAAAGTGATGTTTTTATAAATGTTCAGGGAGATGAACCGCTTATTTCGCCCAAGACAATAGATGCAGTGTGTCAGTCTTTTCTTGGTGACGAGGAATTTCTCATTAGTACTGCCCGGGTTGAAATTTTTAAGATGAGTGAAATAGAGGCTCCAGACAATGTTAAAGTAGTCTCTGATCGAAATGGTAAGGCCCTCTATTTCTCACGTCATCCTATTCCTTATTTGAGGGGTAAAGAGGGACGACATTTCAAACATCTGGGGATTTATGGATATCGTAGAGAACTGCTTAAAAGCCTCGAACAAATTCCCGCCTCAGAATTAGAGAGATCCGAATGTCTTGAACAGCTCCGTTTTCTTGATTCTGGGATTTCAATTAAGGTAGTGACTGTTAAAGATGACAGTGTTGGGGTTGACACTTCTGAAGATCTAGAGCGTGTCAGGGCTTTACTTGAAAATTTAATTAAAGATCCTATTTCAGGATGGTGAAGTGTGCTGGTTGAGGGCAGTTAGTATAATGAAGAAAGACTAAATGATAATTGGAAGGGTGAGGCATTGGCAGCAAAGTATATTTTCGTAACAGGTGGGGTTCTCAGTTCACTAGGCAAGGGTTTAGCGTCTGCTTCTATAGGATGTTTGTTGGAGGCGAGGGGTTTTCGGGTTACCCTTCAAAAGCTTGATCCCTATCTTAATGTTGATCCAGGTACTATGAGTCCCTTTCAACATGGAGAGGTTTTTGTGACTGATGATGGTGCTGAAACTGATCTCGATCTTGGGCACTATGAAAGGTATACATCTGCCAAACTTACTAGGGCCAATAACGCGACAACCGGACTTATATACCAAACTGTTATTGATAAAGAGAGACGCGGGGACTATTTAGGGAAAACGGTTCAGGTTATCCCTCATGTCACTAACGAGATCAAGGCTACTATTAAGAGGCTAGCAGCCGATGAAATCGATGTTGTGATTGTCGAAATTGGTGGAACTGTTGGGGACATTGAAAGCCTTCCTTTTTTGGAAGCTATTCGGCAGTTACGCAACGACGTTGGTCGGGAAAATGCTATGTTTGTGCACCTTACACTGGTTCCCTACATGGAAACGTCTGGAGAACTCAAGACCAAGCCAACACAGCATTCAGTAAAAGAGCTTCGTGAGATTGGAATCCAGGCTGACATAGTGTTGTGTCGAACCGATAGGTTGTTACCAAGAGATATTAAGGAGAAAATCGCCCTTTTTTGTAATGTTCCTCCCAAAGCGGTGATTACAGCCCAGGATGTTGGCAATATTTACGAGGTTCCTTTAGCCCTTCATGCTGAGGCGCTAGATTCGATTATCTGTGAGGATTTGAATCTTCCTGCATCGGAATGTTCTATTGAGGGTTGGAAAGATCTGGTGGATACAATTAAGTGTCCACAACATGATGTAACGATTGGCATCGTGGGGAAATATATTGAACTGGAAGATTCCTATAAGAGCCTCAACGAAGCCTTACTTCACGGAGGGCTTCCGCATAAGACCAGGGTCAAACTCCAGTGGATTGAGTCGGAAGGCTTGGTTGGTGATGACTGGCAAAATAAAATGCTTAATTGTGATGGGATTCTTGTTCCAGGAGGGTTTGGACCAAGAGGCATAGAGGGGATGATCCGTGCTATCGGTCATGCCCGTGTAAATCAAATTCCCTACTTTGGAATTTGTCTAGGCATGCAGTGTGCTGTCATCGAGTTTGCCCGCAGCGTGTGTAATCTTGATGCGAATAGCTCTGAATTTGATTCTTCGACTCAACACAGAGTAATTTACAAATTAAGGGAATTGATGGGTGTGGAGGAAATGGGCGGCACGATGCGTTTGGGGGCATATCCCTGTGAATTGGAGGTCGACTCTTTGGCCTTCCGCATGTATGATGAGCGAGAGATTTCTGAGCGCCATCGCCATCGCTATGAATTTAATCGTGAATACGAGGAGATTCTCACTAGTTATGGTTTGAAAATTTCTGGCAACTCTCCTGATCGAAATTTTGTCGAGATCATAGAGCTAACAAATCATCCCTGGTTTCTGGGTTGTCAGTTCCATCCTGAATTCAAATCAAAGCCGCTCAAACCTCATCCACTGTTTGTAAGCTTTATTGAGGCATCTCTGCAATATAGTTTTCGGCGGCAAGAGGCAACGAATCTGGTAAGTGCCTTGGAGGAGAGTAAATCCTCCGTGGATTCCCCTTAATAGATGAGTATCATTGGTTACTAGTAGCTTTTCCCAAGCTCTTTTTCTCGGAGGGACTCTGTTCCTGTGGAGTCATATATACGGGCTAGGAGTAACTAGCCCCTACGACAATGGCCTTCGAAAATGTATAGTAGAAGCATTGTGTTAAAGGGTTCGCAAGTTCTAGATTTTTCTACTCTTGAAGAATTTTTCTTAATTTCAGGTCCTTGTGTGATTGAGAGCGAGTCACACTGTCTAGAAACAGCTTACCAATTGAAGGAAATTACCGAAGAATTAAAGGTATCTCTAATCTTTAAGGCGTCCTTTGACAAAGCTAACCGGACCTCTATCTCGTCGTTTCGAGGGCCAGGATTGGAGAAAGGATTGGAGATTCTCCAGCGAGTCAAGGATGAAACAGGATTACCGGTTAGCTCTGATATTCATGACCCTTTGCAAGCTAAAGCGGCTGTTTCAATTCTTGATTTGATCCAGATCCCGGCATTTCTCTCCCGCCAAACGGACCTCGTTTCTCAGGCAGCTAAGCAAGGCAAGCCTATCAATATCAAGAAGGGTCAATTTTTGGCTCCCTGGGATGTTTTTCATGTTCTTGAAAAGGCCCGTTCTGTTGGTGCTAAGGATATTTTGGTCACAGAGCGGGGAACCTGTTTCGGGTACAATAATCTTGTAGTGGATTTCAAATCGTTAGCGATTTTACGTTCGTTTGGAGCTAAGGTAGTATTTGATGGTACGCACAGCGTTCAATTGCCAGGAGGTTCGGGTTCCTCAAGTGGAGGCCAAGCGAAGTTTATTCCTGAGTTAGTTCGAGCTGCATTTGCTGTTGGCGTGGATGGGATTTTTCTAGAAGTGCACCAGAAACCAGAAAAAGCACTAAGTGATGGTCCCAATGCCTTACCACTAGACAAGCTAAGAGCGGTACTTGAGATTGGTCTAGAGATTGATCGCGTAGTTCGTTCTTCGGTGTGTGAAGATAGCAAAAATCTTTAATTTAGAGTTCTCCTACTCACAACAACAGTACACGAAGTTTTTGCCCTAGAAGAATTTTAATTTTGAATTCTTTCTTTAAAATCGTCCATCACGAATCTGGAAGCTGGTTGGTTTTTGAAGTGTGATACCAGCTTGGATGATCCAGTTAGATGTTAGGTCAATCAGTTGACTAAGTTTAACTTTTGGAGGGCCCAGTAATTTATAACATAGCTTGGCATTGCTTAGAAAAGACGTGGATTTCTCCTTGCCATGGAACCTTATATCGACACCAAAACGCTTTCCAAAATCACAGGCGACCTTTCTCACTGAAACGGTTTCAGGACCCGTTATGTTGAGTATCTGAGGAGGACTCTTTGCGATGCCCAGAGATCGAAAAGCATAGGAGTTCGCATCTCCCTGCCAGATCACGTTGAAATATCCCATCTCAAGAGGAATACTTTTTTGCCCTAGAACCCATTTCCCAATATCAAGAAGTACTCCGTAACGAGCCTCAACCGAGTAATTTAGCCGAAGCATTGTTATCGCAGTACCGTAATACCGCGAGAAATATTCTAGTATTCTTTCTCGGCCTAGGCAGGATAGTGCATACTCACCTTTAGGGGAAGGAGTATCTGTCTCCAAGGATCCACCCAAAGTATTGGATACTGGTGGGTAAAGGTTTCCTGTAGATAGGCAGGAAATTCGAGAATCAGGAAAACGTTCTGCAATTTTCCCCGGAAGAAAACTGTTGGTAGCCCATGTTCTCGATTCATTACCTACCGTGTCAAACTTAGTTCCGACTAAAAAGAGTATGTTAGGACTATTGGGCAGCGAATTAAGCTGGCGTTCGTTCAAGAGGTCTGCTTTGATAACATTAATGCCTAGGGAAGCCAAGTGTTCGTATTGATACTTGTCAGAAAAACGAGAAACAGCATATGTCTTGTTTGGCTTGCCTGCCTTTTTGAAAGCTTCAGAAATACGCCTGGCAAGTGTAGGCCCCATTTTGCCCCCAGCCCCAAGAATCAGGACGTCTCCCTCGAGCTTGGATGCGAATTCTATGTCTTGACTATAAGGTCTTGACAACTCTTCTTCTAAGTCTTCTTCCGTTTGGATTTCAGTTATACTATTGTTTACACTTTTCATGGTCAGAAAGAGCATATCTTTTAAATGTATGAGTCCCAAGGCAAATGAAGAGCATAATTCGATTTTAGAAACAAATTGATTTGATGAGTAAGGTTGTTATTTGGAAACATTTGGAGAAATTAAACAAACGTTGCGAACTTCTTGATTGAAACCTTTAGGATTTGTTTCCATCTATTAACTTGTTACTAACTCGTGTCATAACTACTAATATCTTTGTTGGGGATGCGAGACAAGTATGAAGCGGTTTTTTTTGACAATTGCGATGCTGGCTGTTGCTCCAGTAGGTCTTGCTGACATTGATTGTTCAGATAAGCTTTTAGGCTTAGGATTTCCTGTTAGAATGAAAACTTCAGGTAAGCCTAGAACTGTGAAGTGGGGTCCAGTCAACAAGCACATTGGTGAGTATCTGGTCAAGTCTGATGTATTACAAGGCTGCAATCTTTCTTTCGAACACGTATTTTTTCTTGCCAGAGAAGATGTTTACTTTCCTTTGTTAGCAAATTTGTTGCGGGTTGTTCCTAAGGATAGTTTGAAAGGAGCAAAAGTCTATGCACAGGATGGGGAACTACTAGGACACTTTTCAAACGTAGTTGTTTTTGAAAGAAGAGGAGTTTCCAGTTTCAAAGCCTATTATTTCCAATTTAGAGATCAAAACGGCATTTTGCAGAGGGCAGGTAAAAACTCTCTTATTGATCTTTCAAAGGGAAAACCGTTTTTTTTATTGAAGTGGGAAGATATACGACAAAGGATTCTGTTCTCTCAACGGTTGGAAGGATAATGATTTCCTCCCCTAAGATACGACTTAAAGTAGCAAGATTGATTGCAGTTTTTTGCATTTGCATAAGCCTCACGCCTAGCTCTCTAGCTGAAAAGATCACAGCTGCTCAAACCTATCAAGAGGCTTACGATTTAGGTTTTCTCAATGGGAGTGAGATGGGCATAAGGGATTATGAGTTGCAGCGAGTATTTGATCTAAGGAGTCACAAAGATTATAGAAAGGCCGACCGTGGTTATGAAAAGGAGAGGCATCAGCGAGAAGTGTTTTTAATTGCCTACCGTCGAGGTTATGAAGATGGTTATGAAGACGGATACAGACCAAAACCAGAAATATTAAATCGAGGTTATTCATCTTTATCAGGTTCAGCTTTAGACCCATCATCCAACTCTGCTTTTTCAAAAGGTGCTTCCCTACGGGCGGGTGAAAAATCTATTCTTGCAACTGGTACGGAGTTTGAAGTAGAGCTTCTCGATACCTTGAGCACTAGGTTTAACCAAAAAGGGGATGTTTTTCGAGCCCGCGTATTTAGACCCATACATCTCCAGGAAGTGGTTGTTATCCCTGAAGGGACACATCTTCACGGAAGAATCTCCTACCTGAAGCGTTCAGGACGTGTTCGAGGTAGAGCTCAAATTAGCCTTCGATTTGAAGAGTTTAGATTTCTCGATGGTCGTACCTTTCCTGTTGAGGCGATTCTAATTGGTATGGGCCGCCGTTCTAATGGGAAAGTGAAAAAGGAAGAGGGTACAATTGAAGGTTCTGCCTCTAAGGGAAAGGACATTGGCAGGATTGGTCAGACTTCATCTATAGGTGCTTTGATAGGGTTGATGGCTGGTGGAAAATCTGGTGCAGGTATTGGTGCTCTTGGTGGAGCGGCTGTGGGGCTAGGTCGAATTTTACTGACGCGCGGTAAAGATGCACAAATCAAAAACCGTACCCGTTTACGTCTCCGCCTCATTGAAGAGCTGAAGCTTAAATAGAGACGAATACGTATCTAGGGCTCAGAAATTGGAATTGTACAAAGTAGCTGGATACAGTCTGTTTCTCAATGACTAACTTCAAAAAACATTCTAATTTTTTGCATAATGTCTAAGTGTCTGAAAAGATTTTTTGGCAGTACTTAATTTGATTGCATTCGGCTTGGGTCGAATTCTGGTTTGAACTGTCCGTCGATAATACTGAGAGCAGCTAGCCTCCCAATTTCCCAGCTGGCAGACATACCATATCCAGCTAACCCCGCTACCCAATAAAAATCTGGGAGTGACGGATCGGGACCAATAAAAGGCAAACCATCTGGCGTAAAAACACGAAAGCAAGACCAGCAATCTCTCTGTTTGGAGTCGTTCAGTAAAGGCAGTTCTTTTTTTAAGGTCTTAGTCATATATTCTTGAATTTCGGGATCAATATTAGAGTCTAGGCTATGCGCTGGCTTTTTGTCACAAGGACAGAAAAGTAGGCTTCCACAATAGGGACGGAAGTAGAATTCCTTGTCCAAATTCCAGACAGAAGGACATTCGGGATCGATTGATAATGAAGGTTCGAGTATGAAAAGATGTCTTTTTAAGACCAAAATCTCTAAGGAAGTTGCCCCTGAGACCGTTGCAAGATTGCCTGCCCATGCCCCTGCTGCATTGACCACTCGGTCGGCGGTAATCTCACCCTCTGTAGTAGAAACTTTAAATTTGTTTTTCTTTTTACGATGGATTTTTTTGACTCTTTGTCCACAGCAGAACCGCACGCCGTTTTCATTAGCGGATCGGGTGTAGAAATAAAGTAGTTTTTGAATATCCATTATCCCATCACTTGGAGTCCATATGGCACTTTTGAAATTGTGATTTTCTAAGAGGGGAACCTGTTTTTTTGTCTTTGTGGCGGACCAGAGATAAGATGCAAACATTTCAGGGTCCTGAAGGTTTTCCAGGGAAGAAATAGAGCCCAACATTAGTGACCCAAGTTGCTTGAAACCAGTCATGTCTAAGTGGTTCTGGTAAAAAAAACGGCTACGGCTACAAAGTTCTCGGATAGATTCGGAGTGGGACGGTTGTATAACCATTGAGGCATTCAAACCCGAAGCGTGTAAGCCAGGCTTTGGCTCTGCTTCAATAACCACAATAGTGCCATGGAAGTTCTGGCTCAAGTGATACGCTGTAGCGGTGCCAGCAAATCCCGCACCGATGATTAGAATATCCGTATGCATTTTTCCGGATAGCTATTTTAGCAGTTTGAAGTGGAATTTCAGAAAGTTACTTATTGTTTATTTATTTCTTTCTTAGATCTAAAATGTCTAGCGGGATTTCAGGTAAGGACTTTTCAATCTATTCAAACAAGTATTGGGGGGTGCTTCTTGACAACTCGTTTGAATTTGATGCTGGCTAAACGAACGGGAGCACGGTATATTTCCTCCCGTACTTACTTTCCATTAAAAATGTGGAGTGGATTTGGGCGCAAATTAAAGTCTGCATGATCACTGGGATTTGACCTGATTAAGAATCGTCTTACTTGTCAATCCCTCGATAATTTTTTGTATAAGGAATTACTTTGGTTTTAAAAACAGTTAGGTTTCTCCCAGTCTTGATCAGCGACACTAATGATTATCTCAGTACTTTAAGCTCCGATGTTAGGAAAAAATGAACATTCATGAGTTTCAAGCAAAGGAAATATTAAAATCTTATGATGTCCGGGTACCACGGGGTAAAGTGGTCACTTCGGAAGCTGAAGCGTTCGATGTTGCTCAAAACCTTGGTGGATTAGTTGCTGTCAAGGCCCAGATTCATGCGGGTGGCCGTGGTAAAGGGGGTGGGGTACACATTGCCAAAAATCCTTTAGAAGCGGAAAAATGTTCCAGGTCTATTTTTGGGAAAGCACTCGTAACTCAGCAGACTGGGCCAGAGGGCCAGATAGTTCGCCGAGTGCTTATTGAAGAGGGTATTGATATTGTAAAAGAACTCTATCTGGGGATTATAATTGATCGTAGTTCTCAGACGCCAGTGTTAATGGCCAGTCGAGAAGGTGGCGTTGAAATTGAAGAGGTAGCTCGAAAGGATCCAAAGCTGATTTGCAAGGAATCGATTCATGCCGCTCACGGAATAGAACCTTATCAGGTGAGAAAGGTGGCACGGAAACTTGGTTTGCCTTCCAAACTTGATCGGGAGGCTTATAAATGTATAAGTGGTATTTATTTAGCCTTTCGAGATACCGACGCATCCCTGATCGAGATCAATCCACTTGTACTAACTCGGCAAAATGAATTAGTCGCTTTAGATGTTAAGATGACCTTTGATGATAATGCTCTTTATCGGCATCCTAGTGTTCGTAAAATGCGAGACTACAACGAAGAAAATCCACTTGAGATTCGTGCTTCTCGCTACGGACTTAACTATATAAAATTAGATGGCAATGTTGGATGTTTGGTCAATGGAGCAGGATTGGCCATGGCAACGATGGATATTATTAAGCTGGCTGGAGGAGAACCTGCTAATTTTCTAGATGTTGGGGGAGGGGCTACTTCTGAACAGGTTAAAAACGCATTTAAGATCTTGGTTTCCGACTCTTCGGTCCGGGCGGTACTAATCAATATCTTTGGTGGAATTGTGCGTTGTGATGTTGTGGCGAAAGGAGTAGTCGAGGCCTTAAGAGAAATCGGAATAGATTTTCCAGTAGTGGTTCGATTGGAAGGTACAAATGTTGAGCAGGGCCGCCAGGTTCTCCATGACTCTACTTTGAACTTTGAAGTTGCGAGTAGTATGGAAAATGCTGCTGAAAAGGTTTGTCAGCTAGTGTCTTAGCATGAAGATCATGGATTGGAGTAGTTAGTGGCAATATGGGTTGACAATTCAACTAAAGTACTAGTGCAGGGAATTACTGGTAAAGAGGGCAGGTTCCATACAGATCAGTGTGTAGAATATGGGACTCGAGTCGTTGCAGGTGTGACACCTGGAAAGGGCGGAACTAGTTATAAAGGAATATCCATTTTTGAGACAGTTAAAGAGGCTGTAGATGCTACCGGAGCCAATGCCACAGCCATCTTTGTTCCCCCTGTTTTTGCAGCGGATGCAATTTTGGAAGCAATTGAAGCAGCTGTCGAATTGATTGTGGTTGTTACGGAAGGAATTCCTGTTCGAGATATGTTGAAGGTCAGAGAGGAGCTTGAGGTTTCAAAAAGCCGCTTGATTGGACCAAACTGTCCTGGTGTGATTTCGCCTGGCCAGTCTAAGATAGGAATAATGCCTGGACACATTCACATTCCTGGAAAAGTCGGAGTTGTTTCACGAAGTGGGACACTGACTTATGAAGCAGTAGGTCAACTGAGTAGCCGCTCAATTGGACAGAGTACATGTATAGGAATTGGAGGGGATCCCATATCAGGAACAAATTTCGTTTCTGTACTACAAGCTTTTGAGAAAGATTCAGATACTGATGCAGTTGTTTTAATCGGTGAAATTGGAGGTTCGGCTGAAGAGGAGGCAGCTGACTATATACGAAGCACATTTAAGAAACCGGTAGTTGGTTTTGTGGCGGGGCAGACAGCTCCTCCAGGGCGCAGAATGGGCCATGCTGGAGCTATCATTTCACAGGGGAAAGGAACGGCGCAAGAGAAGATAACAATGTTGCAGAAATCTGGGGTTTCTGTGGTCCAAAGTCCTGCTCATATCGGTTCTGCCATGCAGGAAGTTCTATCCTCCGTAGGAAATAAAGAAGGCTAAGATATTGATACAGGCAACTCTTGCTATCATCAAACCGGATGCCACAAAACGGAACATTGTTGGTCAGATTCTCCGACGAGCAGAGGATCAGGATTTGGCCGTTGTTGCCATTAAGAGGCTCCACCTGACAAAGAAACAGGCAGCAGGTTTTTATTCTGTACATCGAAACAAGTCTTTCTTTGATGATTTAACAGACTTTATGTCTGAGGGCCCTATTGTTGTAGTTGTTCTGAGAGGTGAGGGTGCTATAAAAAAATGGAGAGACCTTATGGGTGCAACTGATCCAGTAAAGGCAAGTCCGGGTACGATCAGAGCTTTGTTCGGGGAGAGTATCGAACGCAACTCAACTCATGGTAGTGATAGTCCTGAATCAGCTTGTTTTGAAATTGGTTACTTTTTTTCGGGTCTAGATCTTGTGAAGTAATCGGTTAAATCTAATTTGTATTTTTACTACTATCGCAGTACAAACAGGATTGTCTTTGTGTTTGTTGGGCCAAACAGGAATGGTAGAGTTCGTATATAAGCCAGTTAGGAATAGAGCACAACAGTGGCTCTTTTAAATCAAATAAATACAGAAGAAGTATCTTGGCCTCTCTCAGCTCCCATTCCCTTCGAGAGTTTCATGCGTTACTGTCTGTACGATGCCTGCTCTGGTTATTATTTTCAGGATAGGTCGAAGATTTTTGGCCGTAATGGAGATTACTTCACTTCTCCGTCTATGCACCACGTTTTCGCGCGTTGTCTTTCGCAGTTCCTGTTTACTTGTTTTGATCAGATGGGAAAACCGTGTCCATTTCATGTCTGTGAACTCGGTTCTGGAGACGGACGCCTAGCCAAGGATATTCTTTCCTATGTTAATAGGGATTTTCAGGAACTTTCACGAGCCATTGATTATGTAGAGATTGATGTGGATCGAGGAGAGCTTCCTGAGCGGATTAAGGGCGTGGTTTTTTCAAATGAATTTTTTGATTCTCTTCCAGTCCATAGGGTTCTTGTAGACAACGAAGAGTTTAAAGAAGTCTATGTGCATAAGAAAAAAAATGGTTTTGAAGAGAGTTTTGGGCCAATCTCTGACCTACGGATCGTAACCTATCTGGAGAAAGGATTCCCGCGGTTTGAAAATAATTGGATCTATGAGGTTAATCTCCATATGTTGGAGATTCTCAAACATATCAATGAGAAAATGGAGAAGGGATTTATTCTAACCATTGATTACGGCTACACTCTACAAGAATACGATTCAGTGCCTAGGCCCAATGGTACTCTTGTCTGTTACCATCAACACCAGATAGACACAAATCCGTACAAGTATATTGGTGAAAAAGATCTGACCTGCCATATTCACTGGGGAATACTTGAGAAAGCTGGGGCAAACCTAGGCTGGAGGTCACAGCAAGTTACTACCCAAAGAAATTTTCTAGTTCGGAACGGGTTAGAGGAACATCTTCTAAATGAAGAAAATATCGGTCGAACTTTCTCTGAATGTCTGGAGTCCAGACTAGGCTTGAAACAACTATTATTACCAGGTGGTATTTCCGATACTTTAGGAGTGCTCGTCCAGGAAGTGAGGTGCTTTTGAAACTGGAGCAGTAACCAGTTGTGAAGGCACCAAGAAGAATCTAGGCGAGACAATAATGAGAACTATTAATATCAAGACTTTTCTTGTTAGCGTTTTCAGTGTCTTCTCTATTTGGACATATACACAAGATTTGACAAATACGTAATAATAAAGAAATCATCATCTTTTTACTTGGGAAATATTCCCTGCTTTTGATTTGTTTTAGGGGGATTGAATTAAAATGAAGAATATAGTTCTAATTGGAGCTCCTGGTTCCGGGAAGGGAACGCAATCTGCTCTTTTATTTAGGGAAATCAGAATTTGTCGCATAGCTACAGGGGATATTTTTCGAAAGCATCTCGAGCAAGAGACTCAATTGGGGATTCTGGCTAAAAAATACATAGTGGAAGGGGAGCTTGTACCCGACTATGTCACCATAGAAATGGTCAAAGCCTGGTTGTCTAAGAATATAAAAACCTCTTTAAATGGGTTGCTTTTCGATGGTTTTCCTAGAAATGTCGAGCAAGCTATAGCTCTAGATAAGATGATGGCTAAGATGAATGAGTCTATAGATGGGGTTTTGTCATTGGAACTGCAAAGAGATGTTATTTTAGAGCGGCTTTCTGGACGCCAAGTCTGTAACAAGTGCCAGCATTCTTTTCATAAAACTAAACGTTCCTTTGTGACTTGTCCTGTTGGACGTTGTGATAAGGGAGAGTACCTTTTCCAGAGAGACGATGATCTGGTTTCAACTGTACTTAAAAGAATAGAAACCTTTAAGAAAACAGCTTCTCCTCTTCTTGAGTACTATGGTTCTCAGGGTATTCTACATAGGGTGGACGGTAACGGAGATGTTGATGATATTTTTTCTAGGGTGTTAGGTGTAATAGGAAATATTCAAGGTAGGTTGTTCTAGTAGTTAGAGAGACGAACAGTAAGAAGCATAATGGAAAACAGAATTCTCAATAGAAGGCAGAGAATGCTAGGGACTCAGACTAGGGTAAGAACAGCATGGACAGAGGCCGAACCAGAGGGCCCCATTAAGGAGAGCCTAGATTGTTCTTTGACTGAGGCCAAAATTCCGGCTCAGTTAGTTAATGATCTTGATCAGAAGAGTCTCTATATTAATCGTGAATTGAGCCTTTTGGCATTTCAGGATCGAGTGCTTAATGAAGCTCGTGATGCTCAGAATCCAATTCTTGAGAGAACTAACTTTTTGAGTATCGTTAGTTCAAATCTAGACGAGTTTTTTATGGTCAGGGTGGCTGGACTAAGGGAACAAGTTGTAGCCGGTGTATTGGATCTTCCTCCTGATGGACTCATACCGGAAGAGCAATTGATTCAAATACGTCAATGTACCTGTCGATTAATTTCCGATATGAGAAATTGTTTTCATCAAAATCTTCTGCCTCAACTAGCCAAGGAAGGAATTTTCATTATTGATTACAAAGAGCTTAGCTCTGAGCAGAGAAGACAAATGGAAAGGTTTTTCAAAGAACTTGTATTTCCTATCCTAACACCTTTAGCCCATGACCCGGGGCGTCCCTTTCCTTTTATATCTAATCTCAGTCTAAATTTGGCAGTACTGATTTGTGGTAAAAGGGGGGACAAGCGTTTTGCCAGAGTTAAGGTTCCAGGAACAATCCCAAGATTGATTCCACTTGATACGACAAAAGAGAGTAACACTAGTCCCAGATCTTCAAGCAATACATTTGTCTGGATGGAACAGGTTATTGCAGCGCATTTAGATTCTCTATTTCCAGGCATGTCGGTTCTTGAGAGCCATCCTTTTAGAGTAACAAGAAGTGCCGATATGCTTATTCAGGAACTAGAAGCTGGTGATTTACTTGAGACGATGAAGGCAACGGTCCACCGTCGCCAATTTGGTCGTGTTGTGCGAGTTACTGCAAACCAAGACATGCCTCAGAATGTTCGAGATATCTTGATGGAAAATATGGAGTTGGATAAGCAAGACTTTTATACGGTTAGGGGGCCTTTGGGTCTAAGTTCTTTAGCTACCTTAAATCGGATAGAGAGACGTGATCTAAAATTCCCAGAGTTTTCTCCTCGTCAACTATTGGGCAGAGTTGAGACTTCGAAAGAAAGCGGAATCTTTGGAGAAATCTCAAGAAATGATATTCTAGTTTATCATCCCTTCGATTCATTTCTACCCGTAGTAGATTTTCTTAAAGAGGCTGCTGTCGATCCAAAAGTTCTTGCTATTAAACAAACTCTTTATCGAGTGGGTTCAGACTCTCCGGTTGTAGAGTCTCTTTTGGAGGCTAGAAAAAACGGCAAACAGGTTTCTGTCCTTTTAGAACTTAAGGCGCGTTTTGACGAGGAAAGTAACATCAATTGGGCTCGTGCTCTTGAGAGAGAAGGGGTTCATGTGGTCTACGGTCTTCCTGGGCTGAAAACTCACTGTAAATTGGCCTTAGTTGTTCGACAAGAGCAGGATGGGATTCGTCGCTATGTCCATCTAGCAACAGGAAACTATAATACGTTAACTGCACAGCATTACACCGATATAGGAATGTTTACCTGTGATCCTGATATTGGTGTTGATACTACAGATCTCTTCAATTATCTAACGGGCTACTCCGCCAAGGAGTCTTTTCGTCGTTTACTTGTTGCACCCATTAATCTTAGAGAAAAATTGTCTGATCTGATCAAACGAGAAATCTCTGAACAAAAAAATGGGTCAGGACATCTGATTTTCAAAATGAACTCGCTAGTCGACCGGGAAATGATAAAATTGCTTTACAAAGCTTCTCAACATGGGGTCAAGGTCGATCTATTGGTGAGAGGAATTTGTTGTTTAAGACCTGGTGTTAAAGGGCTTAGTGAAAACATTAGGGTCATTAGCTTAGTCGGGCGTTTTCTGGAACATAGCCGAATCTATTATTTTAGAAATGGTGGTAATATCGAGATCTTCATTGGTAGCGCTGATTTAATGCCTCGTAACATCAACTCAAGAGTAGAAGCCCTGACACCAGTTTCGTCCCCCCAGTTAATTAGTCAGATTTGCGAGATTCTTGAGATTCAGCTTGCAGACAACATAAATGCTATGAAGCTAGAAGCAGATGGCAGTTACACTACCCTGCAGTCAAGTGATTTGCCCATAGTGGATAGCCACCAGTATTTCATCGACCATATTGCCAGCGGTGATTTCTCCTCTCATTGAATATAAGAGTATTCAGGTCTTCTTTTCGATGGTTGTTAATTAATGCAAGTTTCACTTCTAGGATTGTCTGGGTCAGGAGTCAAGACTTCTTTCTCAGCTATTATTGGATTGGGAGTTTCTGGAGCAATACAAACACAAAGTTCTGGTTCGAATCGAATCTCAGTATTACAGGTTCCGGATAGAAGATTGGAGCTTCTTACGAGCTGTTTCCAGCCCCTGAAAACAGTTCCAGTAGCGATCCAGATAATTGAATTCCCTGGTTTAATATCTGAAAAAGTAGATGCCCGCTCAGTTGCTAAATGCAGAGAGACAGATGCTCTGGCATTTGTCTTGCGTTCCTTTGAGAGTTCCGATTTTCCCCACATTCGAGGAAGCGTTGATCCAATACGTGATCTGAACACCTTAGAGGAAGAGATTTTACTGATGGACTTAGAGATTGTGGAAGGTAGACTGGACAAGTTAAAGAAAAGTCTTCAGAAGAAAAAAGATCCAGATGAAGAGCTGGAGGTTCAAGTACTCAGGCGTTGTCTAAAAAAACTCGAGGCTGGGGCGCCCTTACGGGAAATGAACCTAAGGGACTGGGAAAAAAAACTCATTCGAGGTTTTGGATTCTTAACTCAAAAGCCTGTTTTTGTTCTTCTCAATATTGGAGATGAGCAGATTCAGTCCCAGAAGTCCCTCCTAAAGCCATTTCTCAAGAAAGGATATTCGGCCCGTGCAGTTTGTGCAGATATTGAGTCAGAGCTAGCTCATTTCCAGAATTCCGAGCGTCTACAATTAATGGGTGAATTTGGTATTGAAGAATTAGCTGCTCCTGTTGTGGTAGAGGGAATCTTTCATGCGCTCGAGTTAGTCACCTTCTATACCGTTGGTGAAGATGAATGTCGAGCTTGGACGATTTGTCGAGGACAAACTGCTATTCACGCTGCTGCACGTATTCACAGTGACCTTGCAGAGAGGTTTATTCGTGCCGAGGTGACTGGTTTTAAAGCCTTCCAAGAATTGAGAGACCTTAAACAAGTTCGATTGGCGGGAAAGATGCGCTTGGAAGGCAGAGACTATCTTGTCCAGGATGGAGATTTGATTGAGATTAGACACAACTGATTTCGGCCACAAATGGGAATTAGATTAGAAAATTGCAAGCTAGACTAAACTAATTCTATAGCAATGAGATCTCAAGTTTTTTCTCCAGTCACTTAGATTTTGATTTTAAGAAATGCCTCAGAATACTTTTTGTAGTATCAGCAAGAAATCCAGCACTTTCTTTTGGTGTTGCTGATTTCAGTAACTGTTGCAAGATTTGGAGAAGAGCGCCTGGACCGTCAGAAGTATCCACGTTCTGGAGTTTTACTGTTTGTATTTCCAGAATCAGCGGTTTCAGGTTTGATGAAAACCGGATGTGCGCAGTGATTTTTTCAAGAAGAAGTTCATTAATAATACTTGTAGAATTGTTTCCTGTTATGGTGGATTTTTTTAGCCTCTGCTTGTCCTCTAGATGTTCAAATAGATACTGGTAGTTGAATCGTCCGTTTTGGAGTTCTACTTCCAAATGAATTGGTTTTGCACGAATTTTGTAGATTTGTATTTGATCAAACAGAAAACTAAGTAGATTAGCATGGACCTGTAAGTCTCCTACTTTAACAAAAGTTTTTTCGCTGAAACCAGAAGGGTTAGCGACGGTCAGGCCTAGAATCTTAATTTCCCCTTTAGTAAGGGATACGTTAACACTCTCAGTATTCACTGCTACCCCTAAATAGTTTTCTCCCAGACGACTAATTTGCTTGGAAATAAAAGTATTTAAAAGGCCGGAGCTTGACCATAGTAAAAGAAAAATTACTAAAAGGGCTCCCAGGAAGACAATTATTACTTTCACTTCTACTCGACCGACCTCCTATTCAACCCAATTTTTGACTAGTTTGAGAAGATCTAGTTCTTCAAGCTCAAGACATAGTTCTTTAAACAAAGTTTTTGGAACTCCTTTCCATTTGATCTTTTTGAGTTTTACATCGAGTTGCACATCAGTGCGAAGAGTTGCCAATTCTCGGTATAATTGAGCTGATTTCCAATTGTTATATAAGTTTTGGATTAGACGCTGGGCTCCTCGAACTTGGACAACCAGTTCATCAGGTCTTTTAGGGATTTGTTCCAAGTGTTTGTAGTGAAACAGTATAGTTGCCGCTGACTTTTTTCCCCAACCAGAAATCCCTGGGATACCATCGGACCTATCACCTACTAGTGCTAACCAGTCAGGAATAGATTCTGGATAAATTCCATACTTAGAAGAAACTCCTGCCTCGTCGATTATCACTCCTTTTCTTCGATCAAAGCAAACCACTCTCTGTTCTTTAACACATTGTGCTAGGTCTTTGTCTGGGGTACAGATCAATATTTGGGAAACATTGGGGTTAGCCGACAATTTCCTAGCTGCAGAGGCTAAGGCATCGTCCGCTTCGAATTCGATCATAGGCCAGTAGGTTACTCCGATTGCCTCGGTAGCTCTTTCAATTAGTTCAAATTGGGAGAGGATCAAAGAATCTATGTTTTCTCCTGTCTTGTATCCATCAAAAAGACTGTTTCGAAAGGATGTGATTACATGGTCAAAGGCACAAGCAATATGTGTCGCTTTGTCCTCTTGAAGCAGTCGAAGCATGGATCGAACAAAGGTCACTGTAGCTCCAACCTCTGAACCAGTGGAGGTAACTTTAGAAGGACTTCCATAAAAGCATCGGAACAGTTCGTAGGTTCCATCAATTAAGTGAATCCGCAGCATCGGCGTGTCTCTGGTGTTAATTTCAACAATTTTTCCACAGGTGTTGAAAAGTTAGGTTTTGGACGATGGCTTGAACAATAAGCTAATTGAGATTACAGGAGACAAGCCTTCGGATTAGCCTAGTGTTCTAGATCGGTAATCTGCTTTATCCGTACTTTACAGACCTGTAGCATTCTTTTTGTTTGTCTTCTAATTAATCAAGTTAGTTCCATATAGTCCCTCTACATTCAATGCATCTTGTCTAACCTTTGAGATTAACTGTGGAGGGCTCACGGGACGGGCATATGGTGCATAGCTAAGAATTAGTCGGGAAGGATATTCGAGGGTGTCACATTTTAGCTTGAGAAGAGCTCCCCCATCTGGTTCTTCGACTGAAGCCTGTCCCCAGCTTTCCAAAATCCACGGTGAAACCTCTGGGTCAAAGCGAATGACCACTTCGTTTTCTCCACTTTGGCGAAGAAATCGTTTCCTATAGCGCGCAACATCAAGATCTTTTGGTGCGGGGAACGATTGATTTCTAAGTTTTACTGACAGGATGCGTTCAAATTTAAAGGTTCTGACATCAGTTCGCAACTCACAGTAACCGGTTAGGTACCAATAGCCAAGACTCTTGGTTAGAAAATACGGTCTTACGATTCTTTGGCACGTTTCGTTTCGTGTCAAGGAGTAATAATCGAGCTGAACTTTTCGTTTTGTCTCCACAGCCTTTCTAAGCGTAGAAAATTGATCCGATATTGGGGCTGACGTCCGTTCAAACACGATTGGATCCCAGTTGGTCCCCTTTGGGTCCAGGGATTCCCGAATCGCATCCCTAATCTTTGTTTTCAGAGAAGAAACTGTCTTTGGATCCACTTCTGGATCAAGTAATTGAATGGCCATTAGTAAGGCGATTGCCTCAGCTTGAGTGAAACGAAGAGGGCGGTTTAACATCTGATCGAATTCGATGAAAACTCGGTTTTCATCAACATAAATATCGACGTAGTCATCCGGTCCAAACGGTGGCTTACCAATCAATAGGATGAAGTCCAATTCCCTTAAAAGTTCCCGGGGTTTGAGAGCAACTTGTTTGGCGAGCTTTTCAACAGTGACTCCCTGATTCTGTGATACATAGCTCATTATGAACAGTATTCGATTGATTCGATCAGTTACATTCATGTCAAAACCTCGAGAGCTTTTCGCAAATCATTTTGAATTTGGGTTGGTTCGAGAACTCGAACGTCAGTCTTTTGACTAAGTAGCCAGGAGACCAAGCCCCTTCGGTTTGAGACTTTCAACTGAAAAGTATCTTCTGTCAGGCGTTTAGCCGAAGAAAGCTGGAGGCCGAGCTCGGGGACACGGTGAGAGGATACTTGGATTTTTACGTCAATTGGTTCATGAAAGTCATATTCCCAGGCTTGTTGATTCTGGTAGTGTTGGAGCGAAAAACGTTGAGGAATTTTGTAATCTGGAGTACCCGGTCGGCGGGGATTAAGCTCTAGATTCTCAATACGTGTTACCACAAAAGAACGAATATCATCACGTATGTGATCCCACCCAATCATTGTCCAGTTTCCCCTGCGATAAATGAGTCCAAAAGGGTCAACCCGACGTTCTGACGTCTGTCCAGTGGTAAAGGCATGATATTTAAATTTAACCCATTTTCGACGTTCCAGAGCATCTTGAATACGGGGAAGCCATGGGCATCGGGAACCTTCTTCATTATCGTCTCTTCGATAAGTTATTTTTATTTGGCTTGGAGCTGGATCAGTAGATCGCTGAAGAGAGATGATTTTGTGTAGTGAAGTTTCCAATTGATCACGATAAGGGAAGTTTTCATTTTCCAGCACAGCAGAAGCTGACAGCATAAGAAGAGAGAACTCTTGAGCGGAAAAGTGAATTTCAGGAAGAAACAAACGTTCCTTCTGTATTACATAGCCTTCTTTTTGTGTCTCAGACCGACTTTGGTAGTCGATTGGAATTCCGAGGGAAATTAATTCGGACTTGTCTCGTTCAAATTTTCGTTGGTTGGACTCCTCTATTCCAAGCGCGTAGTCGTCGGGAAAATGATTCTTTATCTCTTGCCAGGAAACTGGATCCTGAGCGTTCAGCAAATAAGTGATGAGGTCTAGGAGTCTTTCGGTTCGATTCAAGCAGCTGTAGTTTATTGGAATTGATGCTCTCAGGGCAACCTGATAGCGACCTGTCTATTTGAGTTATTCTTGATTTAGACCCAAAAATCTTATGTAAAAGCTGATTTTTAAAGACAATATGACTTAGTCTCTACAGACAAAGTTAATTAATTTTCTTTGAGGTTAGGGTTTTTCCTAACTATTTTGTGAAGTAAAAATTGTAAAAATATGTTATCAGGCATTGAGATGGTGTGTATTCGAAGAGGATTGTAAAAATAGAACTCTTTCTATTTAGCTCCTAGAGCCTATGCATTATCTAAGCTAGAATGGTGTGTAAAGTTGATATGACATTTGTAATAGCTGAACCTTGTATAGATGTAAAGGACAGTGCCTGTGTTGACGCTTGTCCTGTGGATTGTATTCATCCAAGAAATGATGAAGGAGAGTTTGATAATTCTAGTCAGCTGTATATAGATCCAGTCGAATGTATCGACTGTGGAGCCTGTGTACCTGAGTGTCCTGTGGAGGCAATTTTCCCTGAAGATGAACTTCCTGAGGAATGGTTGAATTTTACAGAAATCAATGCAGACTATTTTAAAAATAGCTGACGAAAAGTATTTAAGTGGAAGACTATAAATTAAAAAACTTCATCGTTTGGATTGAAGAAAGCACCTCATCCAGCTAAGGGTACAGATTTAGGGAATTTATTTTCTTCAAGAAAACTGGAGAATCGCTCAAAATAGTGGATTGCTCCCTGCCCCAGTAGGTAAGTTCCAATGCCCGATAGTGAAGAGCTGATCAACTTTTCCTGTTTGGGGAATTCTCTACTAAAGTGGTTACTTGCCTTCTGTATTAGCGAACCAGAAAGTAGTGTTGGAATTAGCTCTCGAGATCGCTTCTGATCGATTTGATAACCATAGGCTCTGGAAATTTTGAGAACCATACTTGTTTGGATGGCGGCAATGGGGAGGAGATTACTTATAGGGATAGGAATTACTCTCACCAAACTACAGCCAATGGCTGCTTGAGTGACGATTCCTCGACAGATGGTTTTTCGAAACCTTGGGAAACCAGTGGTAAGAGGGTAAAGAGCATTTCGGTGGGAAGCAACTATTGCTTGAAAAAGGGACTGCAGTGACATTTTGTTGTAAACCGAGAGAACGACCGTTCTTTCGCGAAGAATCTTTTTAGTTTTTTTAGCCATCTCTGTGGGGTTTGATACTAGATCAGCCTTGTTCAACCCAATAATTAATGGTTTTCCAAGACTTTTCACCTTTTTTAAAAGGTGGAAAGTCTGTTTGGAAACTTCGTACTGGGAGTCAAGGAGTAGTAGAACCAGGTCGGCCTGATCTATTTTATTTGGTAATTGACGAGTACTTTTGTAACCTAAAAATTCTTCTAAACCATGTGATTCAATTAGGTTAAAAATTTTAGGGGAAGCTGGAGATTGGATTTTCTCAATAGTCCTCAATAGTGTTGTTTTTCCGGTTTGAGAGGCTCCTAAAATGGCAATATTTAAGAGTTTTTTAGATTGGATTCCTTCCCATTGGCCTTTTACTATTTCTAAGACTTTCTGTATGTTGTCCCCGGTTGAAGGAAGTGCTTCTAGGGCCGTTGTTACATGGGTTTGAACCTCTGTTGGGAAAAGGCGTAGGAGTTGAGATAGAAACTCTAGAGCCTCTTCCGATGCAAGACCTTTGAGCTTACTAAGAAAAATCGCAGAATTAATTTTAGACATCCCTTACTTCAAGATATTGTAACGGTAAAAGGTTGCATAACAAAATGGTTTGATTGCCAAGAAAAACAGCGAACTGCCACCTGTAAAGTAGATTTTGCAAGCATGTTGTCATCGATAGTTTTGTCTTTGGTTGTTACAAACAAGTCAAATTTACCTTTTACCAGATTTCTCTTTGGATAATCCAATTGGTCCCTGTTTTGACCACGGACCGACAGAGTGTTAAGCGAAATGATCCAGTAGCTAACTTCTGTATAGTGGAACTCTTGTCTGTCACGTGTCGAAGGCCAAGCAGATGAGGAAGGATGGGAATGGTAGATTCCCAAAAACTCTAGATTTGTTTCTCGGATTTTACGCAGGAACCTGGCAAGCTCTGCAGGGTTTATGGCAAACGCATGTTTGCTTGTCAGTATATTCTCAGTTCGGACAAACTTCTCTACCTTTTCCCCATGTCCTGCTAAGAGTCCACAGGATTCTAAAGGAAACTGTTCTGTGGCATGCTCCATCATATCTTCAAGGACCTCTGCGGAAACCTGCATGTTAGTCAAAGTCATGGGGTGAAAGTTGATGATCTACTTTAATACTAATCAAATAATTTCAAGGTACAGCTTGGAGGGACTTTGTAGCAAGTATTACTCAATCATCGAGCTAAGGACATTTTCCTGTGGTTTTGATCCTCTGGCAGGAGACTGGATGCTATCAGAATATTTCCCTAGGATACCGGCCTATTGTTTGTAGAGGTTTGTTAGTAGAGATGAGGATAATTAGAATGGACGAAAACAGAGACTACTTAAGACTATTATGCCTAAGGTTTCCAGAATCAGAGTAGGTTTACCGGATCGATATCAACGGTAAATTTCTTTCGATAAAGAGGAGGGAAATTCTTGATCAAAAGCCTTAGAACTTGATGTAACTCTTGTCGGTGTGTGGTCTTTAAAATTACTTGAAAACGATAATTTCCTTTCAGTTTGTACAATACGGCTGGGGCAGGTCCGAGGATTCTTAGCCTGCTTGATTTAGAAATCTCGTTTCTGATTTTAATGAGTGATTTTGTCAATTCCAAAGCAAATGATCGAGACTCCTCTTCTTTCTGGCTGTGGACCAAGATATTTGCTATAGCGGTAAAAGGAGGATAACGAAATCTTTTTCGGAATTGTACCTCATGTTTGTAAAAGGCCTCGTAATTTTGCAGACAGGCATACTTTAGACTGTAGTGGTTTGGATAGTAAGTCTGGATTACAACCTCTCCGGGTTTGTCTCCTCTGCCGGCGCGGCCGGAAACTTGAGTTAAAAGCTGAAAAGTTCGCTCTGCTGAGCGAAAATCAGGTAGTCGAAGACCCTGATCAGCGGTTAGCACTCCTACCAGCGTGACTCCGGGAAAGTCGTGACCTTTAGCAATCATTTGGGTTCCAACAAGGATATCAGTTTTTTGCGAGCGAAAATTCTGCAAAATAGACTGTAAATTTCCCTTACGCCGAGTCGAATCACGATCGAGTCGATCGATTTGGGCTTGGGGATAAAGAGACTGTAATTCCTCCTGAACTTGTTCTGTTCCCATTCCTAGGTAATGCAGATACTTTTTTTTGCACTGAAGACAATGGTTAGGTAGTGAGCAAGAATATCCGCAGTAATGGCATGAGAGACACTCTGAATTTTGGTGATAGGTAAGAGACACACTGCAGTTTTGACAGGATTTTGTGTGACCACATGACCGACACAAAAGAGTGTTGGCGTAACCTCTTCGATTTAGAAGTACAAGGACCTGTTCCCGATTCTCGAGGCGAGATTGGATCAAAGTCTTTAGAAGATCAGAGCAAAGCTTTTCGCGTCCATGTTTCCGGAACTCGACTCGCATGTCGACGATTTGAACACTGGGTAGCCTACGTTGCCCAACTCGAGATCTTAATACCTGATATCGGTGTGTTTTTTGCTTTAGAGATTGGTGGTAGGTTTCTATCTGGGGAGTGGCACTTCCAAGGATCACAAGTGCTTTTTCATCCGACCCTCTTTTTAGTGCTACATCTCTCGCATTGTACCGAGGTGTTTCCTCCTGTTTATAGGACGAATCGTGTTCCTCATCTACGATTATAATGCCTAGTTGTTTGAGAGGGGCAAAGACGGCTGATCGTGTTCCGATAACAACTCTTGCTCTCCCAGTTTGAACGCGTCTCCATTCATCAAACCGTTGACCATTTGATAGGCTACTGTGCAGGATTGCGACCTGTTCCCCAAACCAGGATCTAAATTGATAGGATGCTTGGGGAGCCAAGCTTATTTCAGGGACAAGAACTAATGCAGATAGGTTTTTCTTTAAAGTTAAATCTATCGCATTTAGATAAATTTCTGTTTTCCCACTCCCTGTTATTCCATGGATTAGGAGGGATTGAAAACCTGGTTTTTTAAGGGCTCGGTTGATCTTTTCGACAGCCTGTTTCTGTCCGTCGGTTAGTCGATGTTTTCTAACTTCTGTGGGATAATACGCACTATTTTCCCAAGGCGAACGGTAGATTTCTAGGTTTTCTATTTGTAGAGCTCCAGCTTGCCGAAGATTGTTTACAATTGTAGAACTAGAATGGGTTTTCCTTACAACTGAAGCTACAGTCACTGGAAGGTCCATGGAGGAGATTAGAGAGAGGATTTGGCTTTGTCTAGGGGTGAGAGAGTCGACCATGTTAGGAACGGTCTTAGTTATCATTTGGCGTTTTAGCGTTGGCCACGAACTTTTCTTAGTGTGATTGTGTAATAAACGACGAGAAAATAAAGGTGGTGGAAACATCACTCGAAAAACCTCTCCTATTGGAGCCATGTAGTAATGTGAGATCCATGTTCCCAGTGAAATTAGGTCGGGGGGTAGAAGTGGCCGTTGATCAAGAACTTCGAGTACTTCTTTGATTTTTGCCTTAGCTGGTAGATGATCAGTCTTTCCCAGGACTAGTCCTAAGTAATGCCTAGTACCAAAAGGAACTATGACCCGAACCCCAGGTTGGATTCCTTTTGACATTCCAGTTGAAAGAGAATAGGTATAGGTTTTAGGTGAAGGAATAGGGATAGCCACCTTAACCAGTTGCAGGTGCCTGTTTTGCGACATAGATTTCCCGGAACTATTCTCCGGTTAGAAGAGGACCTAATAATAGCGACTTTTTAACTCTTTAAGTCTGGACCTTACAGTTTTCATGTCCTCCCAGACCTTTCTTTTAGCAACAGGATTACGGAGGAGATAGGACGGATGAAAAGTTGGGAGTAATAGTGTTCCTTGGAAATCAAAGAACTTTCCTCTCAAGTTTGAGATTGTTGTATTCGAACGTAACAGTGTCTGGGCAGCACAGCGCCCCAAAGCGACGATAATAAGAGGTTTTATTGAGGCAATTTGTTTGTGGAGAAAGCCCTCACATGTCTCTATCTCGTCTGCTTCTGGATCACGATTTTGAGGAGGTCGACACTTCAAAATATTGGCTATGTAAACCTGGTCTCTATTCAGTTCAATAGATTGGATTATTCGGGTTAGTAGCTGTCCTGCCCTACCTACAAAGGGAACCCCTTGGGAATCTTCATCCCGTCCAGGGGCTTCACCGATGAACATAAGATCAGCATTTTTGTCCCCAACTCCAAATACGATGTTTTTTCGATGACTAGACAACTTGCAGCGCTGACAATCTCCGAGTTCATTATGGATTTTATCCAGAGTTAGGAGAGAGTCTGTAGGCGCAAGCTTATGAGTAGGGATTATGTTGAAACGATTCACACCAAGATTTTCAAAAAATTTAAGTTGGTCCTTTATCCTATCCACGAGAAAGTATCCTGCAACTAACTAAATCTTGCTGAATTGTTATGTTTTACTATAACTAAGTACTACTCTGCCTATCTGACACCAAATGTGTCCAGCAAGCGTTCCTGATTTCTCCAGCCTGAAACGATCTTTACGTTTAGTTCTAAGTACATCTTAGAGATTCTCAATGATTTTAAAAGGCTTCGACGAGCCTCAGAACCAATTTTTTTTATCATTTTTCCTCCACGACCAATCAGGATTTTCTTTTGTCCAGGTTTCTCAACAATGATGTTAGCTGCAATATGAAGAAAACCTTCAAGTCGACGACTCTCATCAAAAACCTCTATTTCGACTGCAGTGGAGTAGGGAAGTTCTTTGTAGGTGTGTCGAAGGACTTTTTCACGAATTATTTCAGAGGTCAGTTGATGCTCTGTCTGATTGGTCATGTGACTGTCGGGATAAAGCCAGTTTTTTTGAGGAAGTAAATGAATCAGACTTTTCAAAAGCCCTGGCAAGTTTTCTCTTTTCTCAGCTGAAATTGGAATGATGGACTTGTATATGGATTTTCTTTCGTAACGCTCTATCATTGGAAGCAGTCGGCTTTTCTTTATGAGGTCAATTTTATTAAGTGCTAGTATTTTGGGTTGTGTCATAGAAGATATGGTTTCTAAGGTAAAGAGTTCTCCTTTTCCAAAAGGTATAGAGACATCCATGACATGAACAATGACATCGACCTCCCGAAGAGACTGGTAAACAAATTGCATCATACGTTGGTTTAAAAGGAAACCTGGTCGATGAATACCTGGGTTGTCGACGAAAATAAGCTGCGACAATCCTTTCGTAAGTACTCCTACAATCCGGTTGCGCGTAGTTTGAGGTCTTTCACTTACAATGGCAATCTTTTCTCCAATTAATGAGTTTAAAAGGGTGGACTTTCCAGAATTAGGGCGACCAATCAGGGAAATATTGCCGCATTTCTTCCCGGTTTGGTAGGGATCTTTAGACATGAGGATAAATTAACTGGATAGGGTTGATTTTAGATTACTGGGTTCAAGATTTTGCCGAAAGTGCTGGATTTGGTCCCAAACAAATCGGGCAATGTCTGGTTTGGGAAGAAGCGAACTTTGAGTTTGATGGCCCAGTCGGTCTAGGCATAAAACTTGATTCTGAGTTGAGGAAAATCCTCGATCTTTTTTGGAAACATCATTTACGAAGATTAAATCGAGGCGTTTCTGCTTTAGTTTCTTAAGGCCAAACTTTGGCAAATCCTCTGTCTCTGCTGCAAAACCAATTAGTGTTTGGTCATTTTGTTTGTGTCGACCCAAGGCATACAGGATGTCATTCGTTTTATTAAGTACAAGCATATTGGGCAGTTTCTGCTTTTTAATTTTTTTATTTTCAGGTTGGGCTGGAGTAAAGTCGGCTACGGCTGCGGCCATGATGGTTATGTGGTTGTCCTTAAATCGATCCAAAACAGCTTCCTCCATTTGCTTAGCTGAACGAACCTGAATGTATCGGGTTGTTGGAGAGGGAAGATAAGTGGGCCCACTTACAAGAGTTACCCTGGCGCCTCTTTTTTGAGCCTCCTCTGCTAGAGCGAATCCCATTTTCCCAGAAGATCGATTTGAAAGAAAACGTACTGGATCGATATCCTCAACTGTGGGACCAGCAGTAACAAGCACTTTCAATCCTTCCAATTGCTTAGAAGACTTTAGGCTCTCAAAAATATTTTGGACAATGATCTCAGTTTTTGCAAGACGCCCCAGCCCGACCTCACCACAGGCCAGGTATCCCGAATCAGGCTGAATGATTGTAACCCCTCTCTGGGCAAGGATTCTAAGATTATTTTGTGTTGCGGGATGTCGCCACATCTCTACATTCATTGCCGGGGCCACCACAATTGGAGTGGTAGTAGAAATGTAAAGCGTAGTGAGAAAGTCATCTGCTATACCGTTTGCAAACTTGGCAAGGATGTTAGCGGTAGCAGGAACGACAGCTAGGAGATCACTGTTTCGAGCTAGATCTATATGTTTGATTTTGGGAGTGTGATCCTCAAAAAGATCCGATATTACCTTATGACCAGAAAGTTTTTCTAGCGTCAATTTTCCGAGAAATTGATGTGCTGATTTAGTCATAACAGGGACAACGTCAGCACCACTTTCACATAGTAACCGAAGTAGTATTGCTGCCTTGTAGGCGGCAATGCAACCTGTAACTCCGAGAATGATTCTCATAGCTTAATCACCACAGCTTTACTTGTCCTCTGGTTCAACAATGGTGTAATTAACCAAATTACCTTCTGCCTCACGAATGGCCACGTATGCCGGTTTTTTTGACTTTAAATCAATATGAGGTTGAGCCCCATTCTGAATTTGCTTGGCGCGCAAGCTAGCTACTCGAATAAAACGAAATTTACTGTCGTAATCCTTAGGAATATTAATAAGCATATTTGTCTCCTACGTGTTTTTTTGAAAACTGGCCAGAACATTCTGGGCTAACTCCGTCCGACGATGTCGTTTACATCGTGCAGCAGAGATAATTGATTTTAACTCAGAAACCGCTTCCTCGATATCTTCATTCAAGATCAGATAGTCATATTCAGTAAAAGCTAGCATTTCTGTATGGGCGTTTTTCAACCTGGCAAGAATTGTTTTTCTATCATCTAGACTTCTCGATTCAAGGCGTACTTTCAAGGCCTGTAATGATGGAGGCAGGACAAAAATGAGGTGACTTTGTGGGAGTGTCTTTCTAATAGATCTAGCACCTTGAATGTCGATGTCCAGTAGGACATCCCATCCCAGATTTAGCTTGTGTTCTACAAAGTTCTGACCGGTACCGTAATAGTGTCCATAGACTGAAGCCCACTCAAGAAGCTCTCCATTTTTTGTCATTTTTTTAAAATTGTCCTTAGAAACAAAATGGTAATCTACTCCTTCTGTTTCCCCCGCCCGTGGAGCTCGGGTTGTGTAGCTGACTGAAAAACAGAGTCCTTCCATCTGAGTAAGGGTGGAGTTAGAAACACTAGTCTTTCCCGAGCCAGAGGGTGCGCTTACAATGAAGAGTTCTCCCCTATTCAACATTCTGAACTTGTTCACGGATTTTCTCAATTTCTGTTTTTGCAGTGATAGCTGTTTGTGAGATTTTAACGCGTCTAGATTTTGCCAGCACAGTATTTATTTCTCGATTTAACTCCTGGCAGAGAAAATCTAGGTTTTTACCAACAGCTGGTTCTCCTTGGTTCAGGATTTCCTTGAAACGGCTTATGTGTGATCGTAGTCGGGTAATCTCCTCACTGATGTCTGCTTTATCAGCGAGAAGGGCGACCTCTTGGGCAAACCTACTTGGGTCTATATTATTCAGCTCTTGAAATTTCGTAAATTTTTCTTGTAGTTTCTTTCTGTAATAATTGACAATTTCCTCTGCGCATTTTTCTATTTGGTCAGTTAGAGAGGATAGGCACGAAATACGAACTAACAAGTCCTTTTTGAGTGCTAGTCCCTCTGTCTCACGATGCTGAAGAACCTGATCTAAGGCTTTGTTCAGAGAATCTCCAACTATCTTAGTTACCAATTCAAGATCACCCATACATTTATTATTACTATCGAAGACATTTGGAAGGTTTAGAAGTGTGCCTAGGGTTAGTTCACCTTGTATCCCAGTAGTTTCTAATTCTTGTACTGCTTGTAAATAAGAATTAACCTGTGAAAAGTTCACTCGTGGTTTTCTTGTCGCTTGATTTCGGATTTCCACCCACAATTCGATCCGGCCACGGTGGAGTTGCATTCGGATCTTTTTGTGCAGTTGTGATTCTATTCCCAGAAGTTCCCTGGGGAGGTGAGCTTTGATGTCAAGATATCGCCCATTGACAGTCTTGAGCTGAACATCAATTTGGGTAGGATCCATGAAGATAGACGCCTGGCCAAAGCCGGTCATACTTTTCATTGGAGCAATCCTTTTGAAGAGTTTGACGGGTTCCCTGATTTTTCAAAATCTGATTCACCTAACTGTTCTGTGCTTTGCATTTCATAAAGATCTCGGTAAAGGCCCGGTTGACTGAGAAGACTATTGTGGTCACCAATCTCAAGGATTTTCCCATTTTCCATCACTACAATACGGTCAGCACTGATAATGGTAGAAAGTCTATGAGCGATTACAAAAGTTGTGGAGTTGTGCATTAGATTTTGGAGAGCACGCTGAACCACTTTTTCAGAAGCGCTATCAAGAGCTGAGGTGGCCTCATCAAGAATCAGAATTGGTGCTTTTTTCAAGACAGCTCTTGCCACTGCAATCCGCTGTCTCTGTCCTCCTGAAATCATCTCACCTCGCTCTCCTATTATAGTATTGTAACCATTCTTCAGGCTGATGATGAAATCATGAATATAGGATGCCTTGGCAGCTTCAACGACATCTTCCCAACTAGCTCCCAGGCGTCCGTAGAGAATGTTGTTCCGAACTGTATCGTTAAAAAGTACGGTTTCTTGAGTAACAATGGCAATTTTCTCTCGGAGAGAGCTAAGAGTTACCTTTTTTATATCCATTCCGTCAAATGTTATTTTCCCAGATGTCACGTCATAAAATCGTAGTAGAAGGCTTGCCAGTGTGCTTTTTCCTGCACCGCTTTTTCCTACCAAGGCCACAATCTCACCCTTTGTGATTTTGAGTTGAATGTTTTTGAGTACTCTGCTTGAACCTGGTTGGTTGTAGTTAAAGGAGACCCCGCGAAATTCTATTGATTTTCGTAACGGAGGTAAGACCTTTGCATTTTTGAGTTCTTTAATTGCCATATCTTCTTCTAAAATCTCGAAGACACGTCCAGCGCAGGCAAACGCCTGTTCAAAATGAAGATGCATCCGGGAGAGCTTTCTGACAGGTTCGTAAAGCTTGAAAAGAGCCACTATGAAGGCCACAAAAGCCCCGGCTGAAACACCCTGGCCGATTTGTGAATTGGCGTAAAGAAGAAAGGGAGCGAATAGAAGATATCCTAAAAACTCCATTATTGGTGAACTGAGGGCAGCCGTTCTAGTAAGTCTGAGATTCAGACCAACCAGCCCATCAGTCATTGACTCGAACCTAGCCTGTTCATGCTGTTCCATTCCAAAGGCCTTCACTATTCGACGTCCAGTGATCGTTTCTTGAAGTAAATTGGAAAGATTGGAGATTTTTTCCTGACTGGCCCAACTAATTTTTCGCACTCTCTTTCCTAATTGTAAGGTGAACAATAGAATTATGGGAGCTACAAGAAAGGCGAGTAGAGAAAGTCTCCAATCGGCATATAGAACTAGTGCAAGAAAGGCCAGCATCAAGACTAGCTGTCGTGCAGCATCTGTGATGGTTTTACTTACTGCCTCTTGGAGTCGTTCGGTATCTGACATGACCCGGGCTATTAGTTGTCCCGTTGGTCTGTTGGAGAAGAAGGCCATCGATTGTTCTAGAAGGTGTGAGTACAAGGACTTTCTAATTTTAGCTACTACTTGCTGTCCTGAATAAGCCATCAGGTATTCCGATAAATAAAGGAATAGGCCCTTGAACAGAGAGAAAAGTATTAAGAAAGCTGCTACTCGACCAAGAACATTGCTCCCTTCAAGTCGGAGAAATTTATGGATGAATTCAAAGGTGGCGGGCTGAACAATCTGACCTGAATCAGAAAGAGAAGTACCTTTGGTAAGGGTGTTGAATACGGGTTCTAAAAGCATCACTATAGATGCTTCAAGAATACCGCTCAGGATGATCAGCAATAGAGAGGTGAAAAGTAGAAGAAGGTAAGGCCTAATGTATGGAAATAGTTTCCGTATCTCGGCCATATAAGAATTCTAGCAGGAATTCAGAATTCCCGCTGCACCGTTTTGGAAAACTTTAGTCCGGACATGATATTCTTCCAAATAATGGCTAATTCTGAGTTCTTTGAATCTCCTAAACAGTTCTACAATAGGTCTTCTCTCCGCCGGTCCAGCTTGGCTCGGAATCCTCTAGTTCTATTCCATAAGTGGCTGGAGGAAGCTATTAGATCCTATGGCCTAGATGCTTACAGTACAATTCTGGCTACGGCTAACGGTAGGGGGCATCCTTCTGCAAGGGTCGTGTTACTCAAGCAGGTCGAGCCAGCTGGATTTGTTTTTTTCACCAACTATCAGAGCCCTAAAGGATGTGACCTAAAGGTTAATCCCTATGCAGCGATGGTTTTCTACTGGTCCAAGATGCAACGCCAAATTAGAGTGGCAGGCTTGGTTGAGCGAACATCTGAAGGTGAATCAAATACGTATTTCAAAAGTCGTCCTCGAGGAAGCCGGATTGCTGCTTTGGTTTCTTCACAGAGCTCGGTTATTAAGTGCCGAGAATCTTTAGAGAAAAAATATCGTCGAGTAGAGAAACTTCCTTCTCCTGAAAGGCCTGACAACTGGGGGGGATTTCGATTAAAACCGAGTGCCTTGGAGTTTTGGCAGGGAAGACCTAATCGTTTACATGACCGTTTTCTCTACAAGCTTCAGAGTGATGATTCCTGGAAAATCGAGAGGTTGGCGCCGTAGAGTTTATGGTGGAAGTTCTCAAAACTCGAAAAAGGTTTTCCTCAAGAACAAGAAAGTATGGCATTAATCAAAATGACATTAGTCACTTTGAACTTTCACTTGTCATCCTAAGAGAGAACGGATATTAGGATAGGTTGAAATGTTCACTAGAAAAGAGTCAGGAGGAGTTGATTAAGTGTCTTTTCATGTCCTACACCCCATCCCATATTTACTAGGTTTGTTTCTGTTTCAGGCATTTCCCCTTGGTGTTTTTTCTAAAGATATTTTAGAGGAGGAGCTCTCCATACGGAGGGATGATTTTCTCAGTAATGTTCGTCAAGTTACGTTTGAAGGTAAACGGTCTGGAGAAGGATATTTTTCCCCAGATGGCGCCAGAATGGTGTTTCAAAGTGAACGAGATTCGAGCAATCCTTTCTATCAAATATTTCTGATGGATTTAACTACTGGCTCCACGGAAAAAATTTCTACGGGAATAGGAAAAACTACCTGTGGTTGGATCCGTCCAGATGGTACAGTTCTTTACGCTTCTACTCATGCGGATTCAGAATCTGAGCGAAAGCAAAAAGAAGAGCTTGATGTTAGGGCTAGAGGTAAAAGTCGTCGTTACCAGTGGGACTACGATGAAAAATTTGATCTCTATCTGTTGGATTTAGAAAAATCGATTCCTAGGAGACTAACCTGGGCTCTTGGTTATGATGCCGAGGGGTCAAGTTCTCCAGATGGGAGTAAAGTAGTTTTTTCTTCGAATCGGCATGCCTACGAAGATGCACTCACACTCCATCAGAAGAAGCTTTTCGAGACGGATAAGTCCTTCATGCTCGATTTGTACCTACTGGAAATAGAGGGAGGCCAAATTGAACGT
>CAZMUJ010000100.1:0-7302 GCA_964569605.1 uncultured Acidobacteriota bacterium | reverse complement strand
CCACGGCATCAAGGAATTAATCGAAATTCAAACAGCTGTTCTTAAAGAGAATTGTCACAATTTTTCTCTAGCTCTACCATTTGTACAGTTGTGAAGATTTTAATTGCCACCAACAATCAAAATAAGTTCGACGAAATCAACGCAATTCTTACAATTCCTACTTTAAATCTTGTAAGGTTAAACAAAAACCAGCAATCTCCTCCTCAAGAAACGGGTTTTACTTTTGCCGAAAATGCCCGTATCAAGGCATCTTACTACCGTGCCCAAACAGGCTGTGCAACCCTGGCCGATGATTCGGGGCTCCAGGTAGATGCTATAGGCGGGGCTCCCGGAGTTTACAGTTCAAGATGGGAAACTACTGATGACAAAAGAATGACCAAAATTCTAGACCAGCTGAAAAATTATAATCGACCTGATCAAATGGTTAAACGTTCAGCTCGTTTTGTTTGTACCGTATGCATTGAATGGGAATATGGGATTATTCTTGAGACGGCCTCCGTAGAAGGACAAATCTCTCTCCAACCTGCAGGAAGTTCAGGATTTGGTTACGACCCAATATTCTACTATCCACCGCTGCAAAAAACATTTGGAGAAATGACTCCTGCCAAAAAGAATGAGGTTTCTCACCGAACTCGAGCTCTAGCTAGAATTAGAGATAGGTTGTTTAAGCTGAGTGAGCTACCCTACTCGATTGAGTTTAAATAATTTTCTAGTTCGGTACAATTGGTTAGCGGTGACGAGCAGACTGAGTCACGACAGATATAAACTGTTGTCATCCCGTTAAGAGCCTGTTTCCCCATTGAAAACGGAACCATTCTCATTAGCTCTTCGGAAGGTTCCAGACTCGAAACAGGCACAAACACCTTCGCAGGAAAAAATCTATTTCGTAGCAACTCAAATAGTGGATCGTTCCATGATTCGTACCCTACTACAGTAACTTCAGTTACAGGACCAAAATGAAAGTCCAATGCTTGTAGCCAGTTGCCAAAGGCCAAAGGATGCCTACCCAAGGCATGGCTCATGCCCTCAAGTTGACGTTTTGCCAATTCGAGGTAATCTGATCGCTCAAGTAGCCACCCTAGGCGTTGCAAATTCAGACAACAAGTAGAGTTTCCACTTGGTGTTGCATTGTCCATGTACTCTTTTTGTCGAACTACCAACTGTTCATGATCATGAGAAGTAAAAAAGAAGCTATTGTTATCGTCATCCCAAAATAGTTCTATTGTTCTATCCATTAGTTCGATTGCCAACCGGAGCCAGCGTATTTCTCCACTAGCTTCAAATAGTGACAAAAATCCCTCAATCGAAGCCGCATAATCCTCCAAATACCCATTGAGACGGGCAGTTCCATTTTTCCAGGTTCTGTGGATCTGCCCATCCTTGATCATTTCCCTTTCAAGAAACTCTGCATTCTTGATAGCAGACTCGAGATAGATATCAGAACCCAGCACAAATCCAGCCCTGGCAAAAGCAGTCAAAGTCAGTCCGTTCCATGCGGTTAGAACTTTATCATCAAGGCCAGGTCGGATTCTTTTCTCCCTTACAACAAAAAGTTCTTTACGTTTCGCGGTGAGAGTTTTTTCAAATTCCTCCTCAGACAATCCCAACTGTTTAGCCATACTTTGCAGATCGGTTCTAGCATACAAAATATTTGTTCCTTCAAAATTCCCCTTCATAGAAACACTGTAGTAGTCGCAAAATTCTGCAGCACTAGATCCAAGGACTTGTTTGATTTCTTCTTCTAACCAGACGTAAAAACGACCTTCCTTACCTTCACTGTCAGCATCCAGAGCTGAGTAAAATCCCCCTTCTTTTCACATCATTTCCCGTAACAAGAAATCAAGTGTACGAATTACAATTTCATGCCAGAAAGTCGAACCTGTGACCTGGTAAATCTCTAAATAAATACAAACAAGGAGTGCATTATCATAGCGCATCTTTTCGAAATGTGGAGCAAACCAACGTTCATCTACTGAATAACGATGAAACCCTCCTCCTACCTGATCAAAAATACCCCCACGTGCCATCTCTCCTAGAGTCAACTCTACCATTGGAAGTATGTCCGGATTATCAGTCCGGCAATGATTTCGGATCAAAAACCCAAGTGACATAGCTTGGGGAAATTTGGGCGCTCCACCAAATCCACCATATTTAGGATCAAAACTTCGACTCATTTGTGACACAGCCTTTTCCAAAATCTCAGCAGCTAGGTGTCCACCCGAAACCTCCAGAGAACTGCTTTTTTCAAGCTGTTTAACAATCTCTGGAGACGTCTTCTCAAGTTCTATTCTCCGCTCCTTAAAGGCGGTGGCAGCACTCTCAAGAACTCTAGGAAATCCAGGACGTCCAAAATGGTCAGTCGGAGGGAAATATGTACCTCCAAAAAATGGAACTCCGGTCGGAGTCAAAAAGACCGTCAGAGGCCATCCCCCTGAACCTGTGGTCATCTGAACATAGTTCATATAGATGCTGTCGATGTCAGGTCTTTCCTCCCGGTCTACCTTAATGTTCACGAATTTTTTGTTCATGAGAGAAGCAATTTCATTATTTTCAAAGGACTCTCTTTCCATAACATGACACCAGTGACAAGCAGAATAGCCAATACTTAAAAGAATAGGCCTGTCAAGGGTTTTGGCATGAGTTAATGCTTCTTCTCCCCAGGGATACCAATCTACAGGATTGTTCTTGTGCTGCAAAAGATATGGGCTAGTTTCCTTTGCCAGACGGTTTTGGTGAACTGGAATCTGATTTCCCACAATAAAATTGTATCATCCAAGTACATCTTTATTTGACCCTTTTACCTAGCTCACCTAAACTTATAAACCCTAATGGGTATAGTTACCCTTGATTTCCAAAATCTAGATCTCTCCTGTTCAGAGGAACTTTGCCGTCTACTGGAAAATGGAGAAATCCTTTATTTTCCTAAGTCTCCTCTTCAGATTCCTGATAAAGACATCGACTTTCTCCTAGCACAGCGCCAAGTAAAATCTGGATATAGAAAGAATATTGCGTACAAACCAAATAGAAATACTATAAGTGGGTTGGCCGGCAGATCTCCTGAAATTTCCCAGCGTATGTTTAAGGTCATGAGTAATTTTTCAGCTTCAGTAACGGATCTTTTACAACAACTACTTTCTCCCTATGTCCCAACCTGGAAAATCGATTATGCCAGCTTTCGTCCTCGCCAGGAGAAAGGACGCCAGGTTAAATTTAAGGCCAGAAATGATCTTCTCCACATTGATTCCTTTCCTACTCGTCCCACATATGGAAACCGTATCCTTCGCTTCTTTATCAACATCAACCCTCATCAATCTAGAAACTGGGTAACCGCTAAATCTTTTGAATACCTGCTCGAAACCTATATTGGAAGTCCAGAGATGCCCCTTCCATCTGGACATGAGGTGCTTTTCACCAAATGGAAACGTCAGTTATGTAGATGGGCTAAGCATTTTGGTTTCCCTGTTGCCGCGCCTTCCCGATATGACGAATTTATGCTTTGTCTTCACGACTATTTGAAATCAAACCAGACCTTTCAGGAGATCGAAGCCCAGCAAAAAATAGAATTTCCACCCAACTCGAGATGGATGGTTTTTACCGACTTCGTTCCTCATGCAGCTCTCTCAGGACAGTTTGCACTGGAACAAACTTTTCTCATTGACCATAATTCCATGCTACAACCTGAAAAGTCTCCTCTCCGTCTCCTAGAAAAAAGCAGCGGAATAAGTCTCTTGTCCTGAAAAAAATCCCCATCTAAAATTAGATCCTTACCCAAACTTAACATTTAAGAGATCTATCGGCGATTTGAAGATCGGGAAGGAGGTGGGGTCAACGGTAGAGTACTCCGTCGTTTGCCATTAGTTGCATTGCCTTGTGCAGCTGATGAAAAAGATCTACCTGGGCTTGAATGTCTCTTGTCATTTCCCGAAGCCACTAACCCAGTTTTTGATTTATTAGGTATCCGATTCAGCTGAGTGCCTTCTCTCAAATTGTTACTTTTTTTAGAGATCAATCCAGAACCAGTTTTAGAAACCGTTGGCTCCTTCGGTGAAGACACATTTTTCAACTGGTCCTTTCCAGCCAATTGAGTCGATGATACTTTCGTAATTGGTTTTACATCTCGGGAGTCAGACACTGTAGCCGACTCACTTGATCGGAATCCACTTTGAACTTTCGATATTTTACTCTTGAGTTTCAGCATTTGGGAAGGTAGAGAACCTTTTTCAGGAATAGTTCTTTCAGTAGAATCCTGGACCGAAATCTGTAGCTCTCCGATCACATTTTTGCTTAATACAGTCGGCTTGTACAAAAGAGTCTGTGAAATAGTATATACCACTGTAAACAAAGCGATTACAATGATTCCCATGTTGATTTGAGGTGCATGTTTCATGATCCCACCACCCGTGTAAAGTTCCCTTCATATATAGAAGACTTTAGTATGAAGGCTCACTCAACCTGGCCAGTGCCTCCTGAGCATATCTGTTCTCAGGGACTAGTTGAACAGCCTTTAAGTAGTAACTATACGCTAAATCTGTATTTCCTTGTATTTCAGCACAATATCCTAACCCCGCATAGCTTAGATCATCAAAAGGGTTCAAACGGCTGGCTTGAAGAAAAGACTCTCGGGCTCTTTCCAGTTGTTGTGTTTTTGCCAGAGCAACTCCCAAATTGTAATGGGTTCGAGACTTTCCCGGAGCTTTCTTGACAGCATCCTCCCAAATTGCCACGTCACTTCTCCAAGTCTCGTTTCGAAGTTGGGTTAGAAGAATCAACGGTATAAGTACCACTGATCCTACAATAGCTTTACGTTTTATCTTTTTTCTGGTCAGTCTCAAAATTAGGGTTGCGGCTAGCAAACTGAGTGCTGCCACAGCTAAATACGTCCTACTCTCATTTAAAATATCGGGGTTTGGGAAAATTGCTGAGGGCAGAAGCATCAGAGCCCCCAGACCTAGAAAAAATCCAGTACTAGATACTGATCTAGGATTGAATTTCAGAAAGAAAAGTATTGCGGTCTGAAAGATGACGGAAGGAAGTATTTCCAAAATCGATCCAACCGTATTGAAATCATGGTCAATACTCAATCCAAATGGCCAAAAAAACCACGACATATAGCGTAGAAATATCCAGGGCTGAGCCCACCAATATTCAGCCACCCTATGGTAGTTTAATCCAAATTCTGGAGAATTTTCTTGGTGGATCCCCCACCCTATCCCTACCAAGTTAATTAGAGCTATTAAGGTCAAAGGAAACCAACGACGACGGTTTTGAGCTAATAGTATAGGGGTTAGAATCAGTGCCTCTGCACGACTCCAAATAGCAAACTGAAAAGCTACTAACCCCATTATAGATTTTTTTTTATAGGTTAGAATTGAGATAAAGATCCAAACTGACATTAGCAGCAAGGAACGCGACCAAATATAGTTTACAGCTTGAGTTTGGATAGGATGCACCAGAAAAATAGCGGCTCCTAAAAAAGCCACATCTAAATCAAAACGATAAAAAACAGCTGTTTGGAACAAGAGGCAGGCAACCAGAAAATGAAGAAAAAAGTTTATTACGTGATAAGCTCCTGGATCAGTACCACTCCAAATGTAATTTAGATAAAACGTCCAAAGTGTAAGAGGTCGTCCTCCGTAATGATTCAGAAATATCCTATAATCAAATCCCTCCCCTACAACTTGAGAATTTCCCAAGATCAACTCAAAATCATCGAAGTGAAACACTCCTGGAAAAGAATTTCCATAGGCCAAACAGACCAGGAAAAAAAGAACGCTGAACTGCAGGCAGGACTTCGATCTGATCCAATTAATACTGATTGTGCGTCGGCGTTTTTTCAAAATCTACTGTTAGGATGCTCCTAGCAGACTTAAAGTTGAAGGAAATCAAGAAACATGAAGACGATTGATCCAGGACGTATTTTGAACCGAAGACATGTTTATAAAGGAAAAATAGTTAGTGTCGAGGTAGACCAGCTGGAAATACTTGGTCAAGCTACAATTCGAGAAGTGGTAAGACATCCAGGCGGTGTTGTGTTAATGGGTACAGGTAAAGACAATAGAATTGTCTTTGTAAGACAACTTCGCTATCCAATGAAGGAAAACCTCCTGGAACTTCCAGCAGGAAAACTGGATCCTGGAGAGGACCCCAAACAGGCTGCTGCTCGAGAGATGGAAGAAGAAACAGGGTACCGAGCCCTCAATCTTAAACATGTTCTTAGTTTTTATCCAACACCGGGATTTTGTGATGAGATACTCCACTTTTTTATTAGCTCAAAACTAGTCAAAACTTCGAGAAAGCCAGATTTTGACGAGCAAATTGAGATTGAATTCTACACGCTTGAAGAGGCCCTTAAATTAGCTTATCTGGGTAAAATCAAGGATGCAAAAACACTGTTAGCAGTGTTCTGGAAGGCACTTCAAGATCCTCGCTTTCTGACTTAGTTTTCTAATAGCATATCTTTCTGAAATTCTTAATTCAGTTCATTTCTTGTCTAGTTTTTTTATTTTCTGGTTTTAGTTCACGATTACCGACCCAGGACATTACCCGTGTTGCCAGAGCCGGAGAGATCCGATCAAGAATCAACAGAAGCTTTCCGAGCAATGTAAGATGGATCTCTCTTTGATTTTTCCCAATTGCGTTGACAATTGCCTTGCCAACAATCCGTGGAGACTGTCCGGACACTGATCGGTTGATCATAGGACTACTGGCTACCCGTTCAGCCGTAGCATGAAATTCAGATGCTGTAAAACCTGGACACACCACAGTCACACCAACACCAATCTCCCGCAACTCTCCCCAAAGGGCTTCACCAAGACCAACCTGAGCAAATTTTGTGGCAGTATAGGCTGCCGCATAGGGCATTGCCTTTTTTCCGACAATACTACTAGTAAGAACGATGTGGCCTGTCCCTTTAGCAGAAAAATAAGGGAGGGCACAGTGGATGGATTCATAAGCAGACTGGAAGTTAACCTGCCAGATTTGAGCCATTTTACTCGGGCTGGTACTTCTTGTCGGACCAAAAATCCCATAGCCAGCATTACATATCAAAAAATCCAGGCCTTTAAGTTCTCGAAGACAGTTCTCAACAATAATTTTGCCTACGCCGGGTCTAGACAGGTCGTGAATCTCAGTGATCACCTTCATCGCACCTGCCTGAAAACATCGCTCGGAAACTACGCTGAGTTTTGCTTGTCGTCGAGCGACCAAAAAAAGATCTACACCCTGCTTAGCTAGGGCCACTGCTGTTTCGGCACCGATCCCTGAAGAAGCACCTGTAACAACGGCTTTTTTATTTAGCCACTC
>CAZMUJ010000099.1:0-102556 GCA_964569605.1 uncultured Acidobacteriota bacterium | reverse complement strand
GCCATTCGTATTCTGGTAGAACCCCGACATCTAAACCAGTTACTCCATCCTCAGTTTGAGAATGTCTCTGGGTACAAGGAAAAGGTCATTGCCCGAGGATTACCGGCCTCTCCTGGAGCAGCAGTTGGTCAGGTGATTTTTTCAGCTAACGAGGCGGAAGACGCAACTGAGGAAGGAAGGAAGGTAATTCTAGTCCGTGTTGAAACAACCGCCGAAGACGTAGGAGGAATGAATGCATCAGAGGGGATTTTGACTGCAAGAGGGGGGATGACCTCTCACGCAGCAGTAGTGGCTCGGGGCTGGGGAAAACCCTGTGTAGCAGGCTGTGCCGATATCACTATCGAAAATGGTAAAAAGTTATTCAGAAGCGGGAACCTCACGGTACACGAAGGAGACTGGATTTCTATTAACGGCTCAACTGGAGAGGTAATGTTGGGCAAGGAAAACCTGACAGAACCTATACTAGGAGAAAACTTTTCAACATTCATGGAGTGGACTGATGAATTTCGGACCATGCGAGTGAGAACCAATGCAGACACTCCAGATGACGCTGTTAAGGCCAGAGAATTTGGAGCTCAAGGAATTGGACTTTGCCGAACAGAGCACATGTTTTTTTTGGACAACCGTATTCAAAGCATGCGAGAGATGATCGTGGCTGATTCTCCGGAAGCCCGAGAAGTTGCCCTGGCAAAACTTTTACCATATCAGAAAGAGGATTTTCGAGGGATTTTCCAAGCCATGGACGGTTTTCCTGTCACTATTCGCCTTTTGGATCCTCCCCTTCATGAATTTCTACCTCATGATGAGACCGAACAAAAAAATATGGCCGAAAGGTTGGGTCTTCCAACTGCCCAAATTAAAGAAAAACTCTCCTTTTTGAAGGAGTTTAACCCTATGCTAGGGCATCGAGGATGCAGACTCGGCGTGACCTATCCAGAAATAACAAAAATGCAGTCACGAGCCATTTTTGAGGCAGCTGTCGAGTTGTCCCAGGAAGGCATAACTGTACTGCCAGAAGTCATGGTACCCCTAGTCGGAACAGTACAGGAATTTCGAAATCAGAGAAATTTAATCCGCAGTACAGCTGAAAAAGTGTTTTCGGAAAAGAGTGTCGAGATCCAGTATCTAATTGGCACCATGATCGAGGTTCCACGATCGGCCTTAACAGCCGGAGAAATCGCATTGGAAGCCGATTTCTTTTCTTTTGGAACTAACGACCTGACACAAATGACTTTTGGTTATAGTCGGGATGATTCAGTGAAGTTTCTTCCCGAATACATTGCGTTAAAGATCCTTCCAGAAAACCCTTTTGAATCTATCGACCGGGACGGGGTTGGCCAGCTCATCCGGCTTGGCACAGAAAAAGGAAGACAGGCCAAACCCAATCTCAAAATAGGTATTTGTGGTGAGCATGGTGGAGACCCAAGCTCGGTTTACTTCTGCCATGAATTGGGTATGAACTACGTCTCCTGCTCTCCGTTTCGCGTCCCCATTGCCCGATTGGCCGCAGCCCAAGCAGGATTGGCGAAAAGTGAAGGTTAACAAGCTAGCTCTCCTCAACTCGACAATAGGCAAACTTTCTCAGTTGACCTAAATTCTCTCACTTGACTCACTGTTTTTGTCATTGATAGTCTTAACCATCCAATACAAACGCATAAATCCATTCAGGTCGGATCTTTTGGTAAAATGGATGAGATATGGAAAGGAACAATCGTTTCAAATATATTTCGAGGCGTAAGTTACTTGAAATATCAGGTCTCGGCCTAGGAAGCCTCGCCCTCAACAGCTTGTTAAGAGGCGAAAACACCACGCCATTCTACGATGCTCTACAACCAGCCAAAACACCCCTTTTGGGTAGAGCAACTGCCGTAATACAGATGGTCCAAAATGGCGGACCAAGTCAGATGGACCTGTTTGATCCAAAGCCAGAGCTTACAAAACATGGTGGACAGCCACATCCAGACGGGGTTGAGATCCATCAGCCTAACAACACAAACGTTCTCTTGCCCAGCCCATTTCAATTCCGAAAATACGGACAAAGTGGAATCGAACTGGGAGAAACCTTACCTCATCTCTCTACAGTGGTTGACGACATCTGCGTAGTACGATCGATGTATACAGAACATAACAATCATCCCGAAGGTCTTAACATGCTTCAGACCTGCCAAATTTTCCCTGGTCGACCAGTACTCGGGGCGTGGATCTCATACGGCTTGGGCACAGAAAATCAAAATCTGCCGGCATACGTAGTATTACGTGATCCAGAGGGATACTCCACATATGGAAAGCAACTCTGGTCAAGCGGTTGGCTGCCTGCGCAATTCCAGGGAGTGGAATTCGGCGCTGGGGAAACACCAGTTCGGCATCTGAATCCCACCGTTCCTCTACCACCTGGAGCACAGCGTGTACAACTCAATACTTTGGAAAAACTAAATCGTCAGCATCAGAGCTGGCACCCAGGTGAATCTGAATTAGAAGCACGAATCCAGAACTATGAGTTAGCGGCACGAATGCAACTATCCGCTACGGATGTTCTGGACATCTCTAACGAATCTGAAGCGACTCGAAAGCTCTATGGACTGGACAATTCTTTAACCGCTAGCTATGGGTTACGATGCCTCATGGCACGACGTCTGGTTGAGGCTGGTGTTCGCTTCGTACAAATCCACCCAGGGCCTGGGCAACCCTGGGATCATCACCGTAAGCTTAAGAATGACATGTCTGAAATTTGTGGCAAAACAGACCAACCTACAGCCGCCTTAGTGAAGGATCTTAAGAGTCGAGGATTATTGGACAGTACAATCATACTTTGGGCTGGTGAATTTGGTCGCTTGCCTACAACCCAAAATTCTGATGGTCGTGATCACAATCGCAACGCTTTCAGTCTCTGGTTGGCAGGAGGGGGGTTCAAGGAAGGCTTAACATATGGAAAAACAGATGAATTCGGATACAAAGCTATCGTAAACCGGGTGAGTGTTCCGGACCTACAAGCTACCTTGCTTCACTTACTTGGAGTGGATCATGAAAATCTTACTTTTCAGCATGAAGGCCGGGATGAAAACCCAACCAATATCAGGATCACCGGAGCCCGAATTGTTCCTGATCTCCTCAAACATCCTCCCAAGGCTTAGACGGATGTCTGAAAGCACAGCATTTAGAAAACTCCTGCACAAAATCCTATGGTGCATGTTACTCCTAAGTCCCGTTGATACCTTTGCCCAACCCAGCTTCGAAAAAGATGTACAACCTATTTTCGAGGCAAACTGCTTCAGTTGCCATGGTGGGACTGTGATGTTGGGTCTAGACCTTCGAACAGTGACTTCTCTATTGAAAGGTAGTCACGAAGGTCCTGTTGTGGTCTCAGGATCACCAAAGCAAAGCCGACTTCATGAAAAACTGTCAATGCGCTTGATGCCACCACCAGCCTTCAACCTACGCCTTACGGATAATGAAATCGATATCGTTCGACAATGGATTGAGGCAGGTTTGCCTTCGGATGAAGGGGATGCCATCGCTACTAAAACAAAGGATGAGACAGAGCGTTTTAAAAACTTAGCCTTACCTATCTTTAAGGCTCGGTGTCTTTCCTGTCATGGAACAGACAATCCTGCGGGTGGGTTGGATCTGCGTACACTCACATCAGTTCTGAAAGGAAGTTCCAATGGTCCGGTTCTCTCTGAATTAGGTTCGGGGAAAAGTATTTTAATGCGGAAAATCTCTGCTGGAGACATGCCTCCTCCTGGAACAGGTGATCGTCTTTCTGAAATAGAGCAGCGTACTCTGGCCCACTGGATCGACACCTCTGACCTTCGTCTACTTCGCCCGCACTTTGAGCGCACTAAATTCAATCAAGCTGAAGCACCACCTATCAGCAAAAACGACCGGAGCTTCTGGGCATTTCAAAAACCTCTAGCAACAGTTCCCTCTCTCAAAAGTCATCAACGTATTCGTACTCCAATCGATGCTTTTCTACTGGCTCGACTCAAGGAGGAAAACCTTAGTTTTTCAAAAGATGCTCCTAAAATAACCCTGATGCGGCGAGCGTGGTTAGATCTAATTGGACTCCCTCCTTCCCTAACAGAGATAAAGGAATTTCTCGGGGATAAGAAGCCACGTGCCTACGAACGTCTAATTGATCGACTTCTAGATTCCCCCCTCTACGGAGAACGGTGGGGCCGACACTGGCTTGACGCAGCCGGCTATTCCGATGAACCTGGTTTTGCTACCAATAACAAAACTGCAACTGTATCCGAAGGCATGTGGCGCTACCGTGATTGGGTTATACAAGCCTTCAATAAGGACATTCCTTACGATCAGTTTTTAATTGATCAACTAGCCGGAGACGAACTTGTCGACTGGCGGTCGGCAAAAAAGTACACTCCAGAAATTCGGGATAAGCTGACAGCTACCGGATATCTCCGGGCTGTCTATGACCGAACTGACTCGGATATCGTTAATCTGATCGGAGAGCGCTACGATGTATTGTTCCACCTGATGGAAAAAATCTCTACGGGTTTAATGGGATTGACCGTCGGCTGTGCACGGTGCCATAGCCACAAATATGATCCAATTTCCCAAAAAGATTACTATCAAATGCTCGCGATTTTTGCATCCGCTTACAATCCTGCCCACTGGCTTCAGCCCAAACATCGCTTTCTTCCAAACGTTTCCAAAATTGATCAAGAGGAGATCGAGAACCACAACGCAGAGATCGATAAACCTGTTGAGAAACTGAAAAAACAACTCAAACACCTCCATAAACCCTATCGAGAACAATTCCTAGAAACCAAACTAAAAGAAATTCCGGAAAAACTTCGGATCGAAACAAAAGAAGCTGTGGAAACACTGAAGGATGAGCGAGATGAGGTACAGATATTTTTGGCTAGCAAGTTTGAAGAACAGCTGACAATATCTTCGGAGGAACTCGTAAAGGCGCTCAATGTTGAGGATCGATTGACTCATGACCGAATTGAAAAACAGATCTATACTCTAAATGGTTATCGGCGCTCTTGGGATCGTATCCAGGCATTGTGGGATCCGAAAACTCCACCTAAAATAAGGCTGCTACAACGTGGAGAGATAGAACGACCCGGACCAACAGTCGAGCCAGGTTTCCTGGAGGTATTGAGTCCCTTCAGTGAATCAAAGATGGTTAGGCCCAAAGATGCCAAGGGTGAAACTAGTGGATACCGCTTAGCTTTTGCGAGATGGCTTACCCACAAAAACCACCCTCTAACTGTCCGTGTATTTGTAAATAGGATCTGGCAACATCACTTTGGTCGTGGCATTGTGGAAACCCCCGATAATTTTGGACGGCAGGGCATGCCACCAACTCATCCGGCTTTACTCGACTGGCTTGCAATTGAGTTCATGCGCCAGAATTGGAGTATTAAGAATCTTCACCGATTGATTATGACGTCAACAGCTTACCGGCAGTCTTCAAAATGGACAACACGCTCTCCAGGGGATAGCATTGACCCTGAAAACAAACTTCTTTGGCGTATGAATTTGCGCCGTCTCGAGGCGGAAACCTTGAGAGACTCAATCCTATCTGTCAGTGGCAAGTTGGACCTTACGATGGGTGGTCCTCCCATGGAGGGACCGCTTCTTGCCGACGGGCTGGAAAGAATACAACAGAATTTAAATGACCCCACATTTAAAGATAGAGAAGCGAAAGCAGTTGGAATGTTCCGACGGAGTATTTACGTGTTAGCAAGACGTTATGTTCCCTTAACTTTTCTTGAGACCTTCGACGCTCCTCTCATGCAAACCAATTGCAACCGTCGGGTGAACTCAGTATCCCCTTTGCAATCACTAACCTTAATGAACAATGATTTTGTTCTTGATAGTTCGCGATTCTTCGCTAATAGAGTCGAAAGTCTTACTTATGATGGAACATCTGTTAATGACACCATAGAAAAAGCTTACCTTCTGGCCCTCTCCAGGTTTCCATTAAAAGAAGAACTCCAAATCGCAAAATCACATCTGGATAGGGAAAAAGACCTGTATCTAAAATCTAATGCCTCTGAAGAAAAGGCTCAACGAGCAGCATTGGAAAGCTTTTGCCACTTACTGTTTCTCACCAATGAATTTCTATATAATAACTGACATTCTTGCAAATTTTGATTCTTTGAATTCATGACTTATCAGAGCATGGCCATAAGGAAATAATGACTAAACGTTTAAAACTCTTGTATATACCTCATCCATATCTAACTAATGAAGGATTCACTCCCTGGGGACAGGATATTTTTAAAGCGATCGGAAATCGTCATGAAATCCGGACGTTGGATAAAAAGAGTCCAGTTAAACCACAACTTGACGGCATAGATGTAGTGGTTGACCTGGGAGGAGAAGCAGGAAGTCGAGAAGGAGTTTCCGAAGAAAGATACCAGCTGGCAACACAACTTGCCGATGCATCTGCTGGGAAAATCCGACTCTGGCAAATTGTTGGGACTGGTTTTGAACATTTCGACTTGGATCACTGGAAAAGTAAAGGGATCCCTGTCTCCAACACACCTGGTCAATTTAGTGCCGTTAGTTTGGCAGAATGTGCCCTGATGTTCATTCTAATGTTAACTCGAAAATTCTTTGTCGCCAGCGGAAACTTCAAGAAAGGCTTGGTTGGTGAACCTTTGGGAACTGAGCTATCTGGCTTAAAACTTGGCATCGTGGGGCTTGGTGCCAGCGGCAAGGAACTTGCCCAGCGTGCACTCGCTTTCGGTATGTGCATTAGTGCTATCGATATTCGACATGTATCGCCAGAAGAGATAGAACAGTTCCAATTAGAGTTTGTGGGAAAGCCAGAGGACCTTGACCAAATGATATCCCAATCCGATGTGCTTTCTCTGCACCTCCATGTGAATCAAGAAACAAGGCATCTGATTGACAGCCGACGTCTATCGCTAATGAAGTCAACAGCACTACTCATTAACATAGCTCGAGGGGATCTGGTAGACGAAACAGCGCTAACTCAAGCCCTTCTAGAAGGACAGATAGGAGGGGCTGGCTTGGATGTTTTCAGTGGAGATGGATTACAGAATCACGATTGGAAGGCACCTGTTTATGATCTCCCTAATGTTGTCACAACACCCCACATCTCCGGAGTAACAGATGGAACCTCTCGCAAACGCGCCCATGCGGTCTCTGAAAACGTGAATCGCATTGCTAATGGACTACCACCTCTGTACCGCATAGATGGGTGAAAATTAACTCTATCTGTACCTAATCCCTCACTATCCAGTAAACTTTTTCATTCACTTTACTCATCATGTTAACTTCTGTAATACAAATTTTCTAGGCCCCACTTTCTCCCCAGAATTCCAATCACAACACCCTTGCTAACTACTCATTCTTGACCATAGCCACTCTGGCATATCAATAGTAGAAGTCAAACCACCATCCACTACTAAATAGGTTCCTGTCATGTAGTCAGACATGTCCGAGGCCAAAAATAAAGCCGCTTGGGCAACGTCTTCTGGTTGACCGTTTCGGCGTAAAGGACACATTTTGGCAACCTTCACGCGGTCACTTTCGGAAAAGCCCGACCATAAACCTGTTTCCACAGCTCCTGGTAAAATCGCATTGACCCGAATGCTCGGTGCGTAGTCTGCAGCCAACGACCGTGTGAGCGCCAAAAGTCCGCCCTTCGAGGCTTGATAGGCAGCGTGCAGAGGATACCCTCGGATTGAGTGCACGGACCCAGTAATGACAAATGTGCCGCCACCATTAGCCAACATATGGGGTAGAGCGACACGTGCGATCATCCATGTTGCTTTCAAGCAAACATCTAAAGTACGATCCCAATCCTCCTCACTTGTTTCCGTGGCATTCCCCAACACATATGCAGCAGCATTACTATGCACGATGTCCAGACGGTTGTACCGATCGAGGGCAACCTTTATCATTGCTTCCACCGAGGCCATTTCCCCCACGTCTGTTTTCACAAAAAAAGCTTCTCCAGAAGCTTTTCGTATGTTTTCAACCGTCTCTGCAGCTCCCGTTTCGTTTATATCGGCAACCACCACTCTGGCTCCCTGTCTCGAGAAAAGCTCAGCTGTGGCTCGACCTATCCCCGAGGCAGAGCCAGTTATTAGGGCAACCTTATTCTCCAATAGCATTGAACATTCTCCCCCATAAGACAATAGCTCCTGGGATTCAGTCAAAACACTGAGGCAATCCCTGTAATAAAATCCTCAAACCTAAATTAAGTCCATTCTATCGATAGCTTTTTTAATGACTTACAACCTTACTGCAAAAAACTACAATAAGATAAAAGGGCACAAATACTCCAACAGCTCCATCACAAGGTTGACGTTTTTCACACTGGTTTCAAACGATGATGAACCACCATCCATTCTTGTCCTTCATTCATCGCAAATAACTCTGCACATGCCATAAAGAATATTCTCCAACGTTGAAACGCCCGCCGGGAGCTTAACTTTGAAATTCCATCCAAGCTAAGTTCACATTCCTTCTTTTTTTGATCGAGGTTTTCTAGCCATGCCTCAGCAGTGCGTGCATAATGATTTCCAGACCATGTCCAGCGACAGTCGACAGTCATATCCTCATCAAACCAATCAATCAAGTCGATACTCGGCATTAATCCTCCACTGAAAAATTCACTGGCCATCCAATCCGTTTTTGAGCGTGATTCAAAAAAATACGGTGTATCCCTGTGGCAAAACACATGGACCAATGCTGCACCATCTTTGTGCAACCATCTTCGCATACGACGTAGGAGTTTTTCCCAATTTCGAACATGTTCAAACATCTCAACCGAAACCAATCGATCAAATTTTCTATTTGGTTTAAATAAATTGACGTCTTTGGTGATCACCCGAACATTGTTGAGTCCTTTTTTGTGGGCCCGGTCCTCAATGAATAAACGTTGAGAGACACTGTTTGAAATTGCTGTTATGGTAGTGTTTGGATATTGCTCTGCAATCCAAAGTGTCACAGCGCCCCAACCACAACCGAGTTCTAAAACCTCCTGCCCATCAGAAAGATCTGCATGTTGACAGGTCGCTTCGAGTGAACGACATTCTGCCGATGCAAGATCATCTTCTGGATTCCAGAAACAACAACTGTATTTAAGCTTTGGCCCTAAACATGCTTCAAAAAACGATATGGGGACTTCATAATGTTGATCATTGACCAAATCGGGAACCTCTGCTATTCGGCTCTCGATCATTGTCTTGGCGATTCGCTTGATCCATGAGTCACGACCTCTAACATCGGGAAGCTCAGCAAGACGCTCACGGCAAAATTTTCTAATTCCTAGACGAACAAGTTGATCGGGAAGAAGTGCGTGCTCAGCCGCAGCAATCCCCAATCCAGATAGGATCTTCATGCCTAATATTTCTTTCTTGGTGGAATAGGAATAAACATGCTAGTTGTTTTCTGATAATCCTGATAGATATTGCCGTATTTTTTAATAGCTTCACGTTCGACATGAGGAATTCCCGTAATCTTTAAAAGGAATAGAAGCATACAGAAAGCTCCTCCAACTCCAAAAAACCACAGGCAACCACCGAGACTAAATAAGGCCCAACCGCACCAAATAATCCACTCGAAGAAGTAGTTGGGATGACGACTCCATGACCAGAGACCAAGACGACATACTGACCCGGTATGGTCTGAATTCTTTTTAAATGTAAGTAACTGAATATCGGACAAAGAAACCCCGACCATTCCACCAAGTATCACCATAACCCCCAGAATTCCCGAAACCGTAAATGGGTCTCCTCCTGAAGCGCCAGCGAGTATTGGCAAGGAATAAATAACTGCCAAGAATGCCTGTATCATGAAAAACCCAAACATGAAGAGTTTGGCACGTTTGCCCCAATTAGAGACCATCGACTCGTACCTTTGGTCAACAGGATTATGCATTAGTCTTATAGTGAGGTAACCACCGAGCCGCATTGACCAAATTCCAGCCAACAAAGCTGCTATAAGCCGACGTTTCCATTCCCCATCTGCCTGAAGCGAAAGTACTATCCCCGAAATACCAGTTGCAAACACCCACGCAACATCTACAAAGGCTGGATTTCCTCCACGAATATGCCACAACCAGAGAAGGAACATTAATGCGACTGTACCTGAAAAAAGTAGTCCTAGAATAATCCAAATACTCATGTTTGCTCTATCGCTGAACAAGCTTGGCTGACACAATGCCTCACCTTCTCAGAACTAAACGAATTCCTCATCCACTGAAAGAAATTGGCTTCAATAAATTACTAAATCGGTACATGGATCCTCATAATGAGAAAAATCTAAACACCAACATTTAATCAATTGTCTTTATAGGTTCTGCAATAGCTGAAAATTTAATTTTGTTTTTCCTTGGATTCAACATACTTTGGATGCGGATGAAACGGAACATTCTTAAGCCACAACTTGACTGCTTGTATATAAATTCCAAAAATCACTTGGATAGTGAGTAATGGATACCTCAGTAATAACATCCGAAGCCGCCCAGGTGTAATTTGACGCCTTTCAAGACTTAGACCAGCTGATAAAACTTCTTTTCCCCCTTCTCGATTGACCATGTGTATCTCAAGCTTCTCTCCAGGATTACCTATCTTCCAATCATAGTCCTGCTTCATTGACATAAATGGTGAAACATGGAATGTCTTTTTTAGTGAGAACCTCCATGGACCTAAATTTGAAGTACAAGCCAAAACGTAACAATGTCTCTCCCCCCATGGTGTATTGTGAATTTCAGCCACGACTGCCTCAATACGCTTGCCATCCTGGCTGTGCAGGTAATAAAAACTAACAGGATTCATACAGTACCCAAAGTAACTGAGATGAGTCAGTAGGCATACAGATCCTTCTGGACGATAGCCAATTTCTTGTTCGACAAGGTCTCGTATACAATCTGACAAATCTTTTTTGGGGTCACCGTAATGATCAGACCTTCGAAATCGAGCTAGTGCAAATCGACGAGTAGACCACAAGCGGGTTCCTTTAAATGCTCCATCGAGGTCACCAAGATCTAAGTACATCATGAAAACCTGGTATCCAAACTCATTCAATGTTGGTAAATATCGTCTGTGAAAAATTCGGCCCTCATAAATAACACTAGTTTTCATTGCAGACCTTTTGCTAAACACCTTTCAGCTTTTCAACCACGCGCATTCCACTCTGAAAACCATCTTCGTGGAAACCCCATCCCCAATAGGCGCCACAATAGGATATCCCCTGCCGATCTATAAACTCACTATGTCTTGCCTGAGAATCTTTACCCATAAAATGGTACGTGGGATGACCAGACTGAAATTGATAGATTATTTTCTTCGGATTAATTGCACTGGTGTTGTTTAAAGTCACAAGAAAAGGATCGGGTGAATCAAGCCCCTGAAGACGACTCATATTTTAAGTTATGGAAGATTGTTTTCCGCCATCTTCCATTAAATAATTCCATGACGCTTGTGCCCTCGACAAACATGGCAACAGTGACCTATCCTGATGAAGAACGATATCATTGATCTTATATGGAAAAGAATTCAACACTTTGCGTTCTTCTAGATCCATATCTTGGACAAGGTCAAGTGCTTGATCAGCATGACATGCTATGATCGCATGGTCGAAATTTATATTTCTTTCCTGATCAGTATCAATCTCCACACCATCGCCAACACGCCTAACCGAACAAACTGCTGTGCACAACCTAACCTCGGCGTCCATGCGATCGAGAAGAGCACGGACATAAGTACTCGACCCACCTACAATTGTCTTCCATACGGGACGGTTGCCCAACTGCAGCATTCCGTGATTAGACATATACCTTAAAACAAAGTCGGCTGAAAACTCTGCAAAATTTGAAGTTCCACATGACCAGAGAGCTGCTCCAATAGGTAACAAGTACCTCTCTAATATAGTCTGTCCGAGACCCTGAGAATAAGCCCACTCTTTAATTCCACAATCAACCCGGTTCTTATCTAATAACCATTGATTTGCTTTGAAGTGAAAACGGACAATGTCGAGAAGCATGCCGACATGACTTGGACTGAACATCATACTCCGTTTAGCAAAATATCCTGAGAGAGAAGAACCCTGGTATTCAAATTTTGACTCTGTAAAGCTTAAAGAGAAACTCATACAAGCCGACTGAAACGACATTCCAAGTTCCTTTAAAAAACGATATAATCCAGGATAGCGTTTTTGATTAAAAACCACGAAACCAGTATCAACCTCCCAAATTTTTCCATATTTTTTAATTGAAAGAGTTCGCGTATGACCACCAACATGATTGTTCTTTTCAAACAGAACGATATTGTTTTTTGGTGAAAGATGCCAGGCGGCAGAAAGGCCGGCTATTCCAGATCCTATCACCGCTATCTTCATCGACTTCCTCTTTCTCTAAAACGAAAGGTCATTTTTCCTCAAATCTAAAATATAGTAATTGCTGACTTCAAGAATTAATCTACAAAACAGTTTGGCGCTTTTTAATTAATAATATCCATGCTACAAAAAATTTTTCGGATAAAAGTTTGCAATTCATTTACTGTGTAAATACCGTGATTTGATTCGACATAAAGAAGGCAGCTACAACTTTTGTTATGGGAAAATTTGGAGAAAATCCCTTCTCCATATTAGAAAAACCATTTTACAACAAAGAACTTTTCATTCTTCTTAGAATGAACAAGAAATGAGCTAACAGTTTAATTTTCTGTCATTTGTGAAAAACTTCATGATTAAAATATTCTAAACAGAGTTAAGGAACTATAGATTGCGTAGTAATGTACAAACAAGGCTAGTGGATGGAACTAAACCTGCTACCCCAAAGGCCTTATTCCAGAAACTCTCCGAGCTAGAAATTCTATATAAAACAGTTTTCCATGAGCCACTTTTTACTGTTGAAGAAGCACAGGCAACTAGAACAAACGTCTCAGGAGGGTTCACCAAAAACCTGTTTCTAAAAAATAAAAAAGGGGAAATGTGGTTACTGGTTTGCCAGGAGGGGCATCGACTCAACCTCAAAACCGTGGCCAAGGACTTAAAAAGCAACCGCCTTTCCTTCGGAAGTCCGAACCGCTTAATGCAATTTCTTGGCGTTTTGCCAGGGGCAGTGACTCCCTTCTCAGCGATAAACGACAGACAAAGTCAGGTTCTTTTTGTTCTGGATCGCTCTCTGCTCAAATTCACTGAGTTAAACTTTCATCCTCTTGACAACACTATGACAACTCGAATTCCCACTCAAGATCTTCTTCGATTCCTTGAATATGCAGATCATTCTCCTCAATTCATTGATCTTTAGTAAGGCGTGGCTAAGTATAACCACCTAGGTGAAAGGACAAAGGACAGGGTATTGAAGTAGGACTAAAATAGTAGAGTCTCCCTCCCTCATTCAAACGAACACACTCTAACAGCAGCATATAAAACATGAACGTTTCAATTTAGAGGTTTGCAATGAAAAACTAACTAAAAATACTAAGCCGTCAAGTTAGGATTCGGAGCCATTAAAACCAGACAAATCAATCGATTTTCTCCAGTATTTTCTACTCCGTGTGGGACCTGTGAAAAAGCACAGGTTATCTCTCCCGGCTGCAGGAGCAATGTTTCTGATCCAATTGTGAACTTTCCCATGCCTTCAACTACATAATAGATTTTGTCATTCCCTTTGTGACTGTGAATCTTCTGCTTTTGCCCTGCTTCTAGACAATAGATGTCACAAAACATCCTAGGGCTCTCAAAAAGGTTGATTTTTTTCATTTCCTGAGAACTAAATTGGGCTATTTTAAAAAGGTTCTTCACTTCCACAAAAATGCTCCCTCTAACTTGGACATTTTGAGATTTTTGTCAGCTCAGCTGACTGAAACTACGCAATTAATTCTCGCATAGAAGGTCTTTAATCCCTGTCTAAATTGAACTTAATTCCTCCCATAAACATACGTGGCATGCCTGGTCGCACACCTGCGGGACGTCTAGCCGCTATGTAGGTCTGATTCGTAAGATTTTGAACTGTTACAAAAAGAGTTACCAATTCGTTCTCGCTAATTAGATCGTATTCGCCAGTAACACCTAATAGAAAAGAAGTGTCTGTGCTCTCAGAAGAGAGAACATTACCTTGACCTGCAACAGTTCGCATGGGGCTTATCAAACTTGAGTCTAGGTGTAGACGCCACTTAGGCGCACGCATAGAAACCCCAACAAAAAGTTGATGACTGGAAAGATAGGGGATGTAGTCACCAGAGATAACGGTTCCCCAAGGTTTAAAGTCACTTTTGAAATCTTCCCGAAATCGACCATTCATCAGCGTATAAGAAAAGTTCAGAGGAAGCTGAATCCCTTTAAACCCAGATACAAAAGGGTCTGCCGATCCGGATAGTTCTACTCCCCAGACACGAGCCCGACCACTGTTATACAAATCTCCCTCTCCAGTGCCACCGGCAGATACTGTGTCAACTCCTAACAGATTTTCATAATCATTGAAGAAACCAGCTGCTTGCAGTTCAAAACTTTCGTTAGTCCAACCAATCCCTCCCTCATAATTAAAGCTGCTTTCAGGATTAGTCTCTTCTTTTGATCCAGGAGGAGAAAAGCCTTTGTGTAGGCCTCCAAATAAACTTAGATCAGTACGCCAATTGAATCGAAAGCCCATCCCAGGGACAACAGCAAAAACTTCATTTTCACGAATTCCAGTAGGTGTGCTTCGACCCGGATCGGTTTTAGAAAAATCGGTCCGAGTTAGATTAATTTTTTCAAGACGAATTCCCGGGGTCAAACTTAACCTACCCTTTCGAAAAGTATCTTGAGCAAAAAATGCCAATGCTGTCGCATCGCTGATACGATTTGACTGGCTTCCAGGAGCTCCCACACTAGACTGAACCATTTTCCCTTCCACCATTTGAAACCCGTCTTCATGCTGAAAACGATCTTCCTGGTCTTGATGATACCTAATTCCTACTTCAAGAAGATTTGTTGAATCGATTGCATTGAAGTGAATACCCAGAACAGATTGAATCCCCTGGGAATAATAGGTTCGGTTGTTAGCTCGCAACTTAAATGCATCTTCTGGGCTATTGGACCCTCGCAAGATAGCCATCTCGTCCACATAGCTCTCCGGGTCTCCTAACACCTTAGATATCCCCACTCCCGCAACCTTGCCAAGCTTATACCAGTTTCTGTGAAACTGATTTCTGTAAGCAGTGGTTGTGACATCTACTCTACTGGATGGGGCAATCAGGTGAGTTACTTGAAATTGCTCATGTTCTGATTCGAAACGGTCCAACTGAGAACCTTGGTATCTCCTCAGCGGATTTCTTGAAAAATCTTCATTGGTCAAACCTAGGTAGGTTTCATCTGATTTTTGAGAGGTCTTTCCAATTTTTAATTCAATTTGTTGATATATGGAGGATGACGCACTGGTATTGAAACGGATTTTACCTAGATAATCACCTATTTTAAAACCCGTGTTACCCCCTCCATCTAATTCCTTAAACCCATCGGTGAAGAGATGATAGGTTTGAAGTAACCAGCCAAAATGGTCCGTTGAGTTTCCAACTGCAAAATGAGCTTTTCCTGTTCCGTTTCTACCTCCTGCTAGCTCACCATTGATCTCAAATTTGCGAGGAATATCTATTGATACAAGGTTGAGAACTCCTCCAGTAGTGCGAGGACCGTATTTGATCTGGCTCGATCCTTTGCGAACTTCAACTGCCTTCATACGTCCCAAAACTGGAAAATAATATGCAGATGGAGCCGCATATGGAGCAGGAGCAATCAAAACTCCGTCTTCAAGTAGTCCGATCTTGGAACTTCGTTCAGATCCCGTTCCACGTATCCCGATGTTAGGCCTTAAACCAAATCCCTCCTCTTCTTGTATATTTAGTCCTGGAATCCGACGTAGAAATTTAGTCACATCATCAAAAACCCCATCCGACTTTGTTTGTCGTTCCAAATAATGAGCGGAACCAGTAATTTTTCCCACTGCAGCCGGATTTCCAACAACCATGACTCTTTCCTGAACAATGGCTTCGGATAAAGAACTCAAAACGATCTCAATCTCAAGGTGCCCACTTTCATCCATGAGAAGATCCCGCTCTGTTGTCATGAAACCATTTTTTTTAAATGTAATAATGAATCGAATAACCCCTTTAACCTGCAGCTCAAAATATCCATTTGAATCAGTTTCTGTTTTTTGTAGATGAGATGAACTGAAATCCCTAAATGTAATTGAAACACCATTCAAGGGTATTGCGTTGGCATCAACAATTACTCCTGATATCCGACCCTGGGATACCAAAGAATTCTGAGCTTTCAGGGGTAAGACACAGATACACAAGAAAAAAGTAAAAACGAGAAAGGAAAATAATCTGTAATTAAAAGTCATTGGAAACATACACTTCTCAAATAAACTAATTCAATAGCACTAGTCATGAAAATGAAAATCATTTTCATGACTAGTGTACTCGAGTCACAGAAATAAAGAAATGAAAATGAAAATCATTTTCATTTTAATTTTCATGACTAGTGTACTAAGGTCAACTTCACTTATTTGCAAGGCTGGGGGGGGACTTAACAGGACCTTTAAATCAACTGAGCACCAAAAACATTCAAAACATCTGTAAATGGAAAACCCACAGATGTTTTGTCCTTGTCTTAGTATTCAGTTATTTTTCTATCTTCCTATTCCTCATCATCTTCATCTTCATCTTCTTCTTCAGTTAAGTCCAGGGAGGATGTAAATTCTGGAGGCAGAGGCTGTGGCCCTGGCTTAATATGAGCGATATCTGGATCCTCAACGCCCTCAGGTGGAGGCAAGGCACTTGCTCTTCGTTCTTTGGCTTCTAATCTACGGGCCTCTTTTCTCTTTTGCTTCTCCATACGGGCCCTTTCTTTCTGCCTCTTCTGCATCGTTTGTTTTGATCTTTTTGCCATCATTTTTTCTCCTGGCCATAGTCCTGGCCTGCATCACCACTTTTAAAAAGACCTGCTGAGCAGATGAAACTTTTTGTTTTAAGGGAGCGATCAACTTCCAACTTTAACAGGTCTTCTCCGGATGGGAAAGCAGCTCTAATAAAAGCCATCAATCTCTCGGATGCGACTAACAATGAGTGAATAAGATACTCCAACAGCTCGTCACACGAGCAATAATATTATATGAGCAAAGACAACTAAATTGTAGAAATGAAACTAATTAGAAAACTGACCTAAAATAACAAGTAATAATTCAATGTATGATTTAAGCTTATGCTCATCATTATTTCTTTTGTGTTCACTACTTCTACTACGACTATTTCGGTCCGGAATTTTTTCTTATAGGCAGCGTCCTGTAGACTAATTTCTCCCCCATATCGTGTATTCAGGAAAACTATTTTTGATGTCTGTTATTTAAACTCAATTAGAACATTGAAATAATCTTTCAATATCAGTAAATTGACAAAGATTTTTATTATTTTGGTTGGAAGGTTTAGTAATTGATTACTAGTTCAGAAACTTACACAAAACGATCCAAACAGAAATCAACCCATACCTACTTTAAAGCATAAAAAATAAACCGCATATGTCAAATTCAACATAGTCAGATAAACACATTTTAGTGTTGCTCTTTAAATTCTGGACCTCAACATCTTGTAGCGTGACCCACATTGCAAATTCTATGACTAAGAATAGAACGTCTGAATTGCTAATTCCTGCTCAAAATAAGTGCCCAATTCATAGCTGGATTTTGCCATTTCTTTTTCTCGCAACATTTTCTTCTTTTGACAGTTTGTCTTTCGCTGAAGGAAAAACACTGTCTGCTAAACACCTTCTGGGCTTTGACCATGGGCAAGACTCTCGTATCGTCATTAGGAACATGGAGATTGTGCCCCCAGAACCAATTATTAATGGGGAACGCTTTGTACTGACCACGATCGGATCCGAGCACGAGAATAAAGGAGCTCTAGAGTTTCATCCTCTGGTTAGTGTCTTGATTGACTATTCGTTTTCTGAAATTTCTCAAGGGCAATGGTTGGCATTCTGGAATCTAGGACGACAGACGCCAGGCATTAAAGATAGCCTTACCTCAATGCTGCCAGGTGTAGTAACCACCACACGGACAAATAATAAACAGTTTAAAAAACTACAAGCTGTTCTTCAAAAACTACAGAAAGACCCAAATAGTCTTCAGAAAAAGACACCTAAACCTTTTCTCCAAGTCACAGAAACACGACACAGAGACAAGGAGCATTTGCTCATGGGTGGGGCAAAGTGGGGACTAAGACTGATGCTCGGATTAGGGTGGAAGTTCGGACCGGGTACTTACTTTGCCAACCTACTGTATCGGAACTACCTCCTTCGCCATAAGGACTGGAGAGAACGGGATTTTGAACAGGCCTATCTTGGCCTTCTCTGGTACACAGATTTGGCCTATGCTACTCCGGGAAATGATCCCCTTTCTGCTGAGAATATTGTGGAATTGAAATTTAGATTGGTCTCCTCTCGAGACCCTTTTGGGAGATGGATCCCTAGAGAAACAGCTACCGACTTTGTAAATGATTTCGAGAGTCAGATGCGGGAAAATATGTGGGGAACATCATCTTATTTAGCCGGTATTGCCAATCATTATCACCTAGGTTACGAGGAATTCCAACGCCCTACAATGGAAACAACTCCTGTATCCCTGGGAGGAATACTATACTATGATCCGATCCTAGCTCCAGAACCATCACAGGTTAAGTGGCCTAAATTTAACCCTTTCGATCTAAGATACAACCCTTTTCAACATCAAAAAATACAGGAAGCTTCTTCTTTAGGACAACGCGTTCCCTTAGCTATTTACGTCTATCAAAGTAACTTGGTTCTCAAGCCTATCATTGCCGTGGATTTTTTTGATAGGAACAACCCACGTGTTAGAGAAAAAGCTACCTATTGGCACCGTCTAGGGGATCAAGCCTTGAGTTTCTATAGCTTCAGAAGCTTCAAGGGAATCATCGCATGTCTAGTCAATAAATCTCTAAGTTTCGTAGCTAATCGTAAAGGATTAACCTACTTTAGTGACTCCAAGCAATCACTTGGGCTCGAAGAATTTCGTTTATCGATTATGAGCCACCTTTACTCCCAAGAAAAGAAGAACAGTGACTTGGCAGATGCCTTGGATCGAGTGTTTATTCATCCTTTTTCCCAGTCCACTCGGCTACAGACTGTCAGAGCCCAAATTCAGTATTTACAACTTGCTAGACCTGAGTTTCTATTACAATTAGGTCGCCGTCTTAGAAATCAGAAAATGGACAAAGTTATCCAGAGAAAAGGCAAGAAACAAAATCAATCTCTAGAAAGTTATCGTGGGTACCTAGAAAGACAACAGGCCATTAAAACTCTAAGAGTTTTTCAAAAGGACAAACATCTCCCAAGTCTTCCGATAGAACAACTTACTACAGCATTACACACCTTATCAGTAAGGTCTAATGAACCCGACCAAGAAGTGCTCGAATTTCTAAAGGACTTTCGCCTGGAAGTACAATCTAAAAAGAATTCGATTCTCCCTCACACAGAAGACTTGCTGGACAACATAGACAACGTTCTAGAAAACCTTTATGAAGCAGAGGGACTTGATAGACAGAGATTGGCCTCTGACCTTCATGAGCTTGAAAAAAGAAAAGAGAGAGAAACGCAAAAAACAGCCAAAAAGATTAAAAGAAAACACCTTAAAAAATTCCAACGAATGACCAAGAGGCACCTTAAAGTCCTGAAAACTTTTTCTAACAGTAACGGAAACTTGATAGAATTTCCTCCCGGGGACCTGATTGATTCCTTGAATTTCTTTGCAGAAGCTGTCTTCATAATTGAGCACTATCCCACCACAAGAATTCAGCTTCGCAAACTAGCACCTCAGCTTAAAAAATACCTAAATCAGACACAAAAACATTTGTCATCGCGAGAGTACCAAGGGAATCTTTCCTGGATGGAGAAATACCGTTTAATGTGCCTTAAAAAAACTGATCATGCCTACAAGAAACTTTCTCGTATAATAAAATCCTACCCCAGTCATACCTCCAATAAAACAGTGGACGACAACAGGTTTTACTTGCTGCAGGAAAATCAACAATGATTCGTCGCCTGTCTCTAATTGCAGCTTTTATATTGCTTCTCTCCATAATTATGGGAATCTCTGTACTCGCTGTCTCGCGTAATTCAAGGTTAATTTTGATCAAGGCAGATGGACTGTCACCGGACTTGCTGGCTGCTCTTTGTTTTCCCGAACGTCAGGATTACTGGAACCGAATATCCTACAAAAAGAATCTGCGTCGAGCCCTGGACTTTTACATCGAACAAACAGGGCGCATGATTGTACTTCCCAACATTCGCCACTATTTCTTTGAGGATGGTGTTTATTTAGAGAACTTTTATTCCGAGACATTAACGCTTTCGCCGGTTGCCTGGTCTGTCATCGATACAGGACAACCCAGTGTTATTAAAGGCAATGCAACCTTTAGTCGTGACAGTTCTTATCTACGCTACCATTTAGATGGACTCCGAGATACGATCGATTCCTTAAGAGTAGGCGGTAACATGACCGCTTCCCTTTGGGGCCTAGACCAAATAGGAGTGAGTCTGATGTCTGATGCCTTTAATCCAGACCGAACATGGTCGAGCCTCCAATTTTTCCGTCGAACAGCTAATCGAGAAATGCTATTGGAATTAGGAAAACACTGGCTTCACAATGATAAAAATGGTCTCTTGGAGATCACGAAGTCACACTTGGCTCGGATGGCAACAGGTCTCGATTACCCCGAGCTTTCCCAGAAAATAACAGGACTCATCACTGCCAAAAAAATTTTAGAGAAGGATCTCCTGGGAGAAGAAAAATACGATTACATAAGTCCCCTCTTCACACTAATAGATCACCAACAACACGTGGATCCTCATCCCCAAAATCTAATTCACTGGATAGCAAAACTGGACGAATTAATCGGCCACATTTTTTCAGCTGTTGAACAAAGCTCTCGAAAAGATAAAACTGTAGTTGCCCTAGTTTCTGATCACGGGTCCGAGATCCAACCCGGGAAAACTGCGTTCTCCTTTCCGATCACAAGAGAATTTCGCACACAATTGTTTGGAGGCCATACAGTCAAAACCATGCTTGTAGAAAACTCTTGGAGTTCGCTGACTACCCCGGTTGCAGGCATAGATTCCCCACGAATTTATGAGAGTCAAGATTCTCCTTACGGTGAGCATTCCGGTGGGGAAAAAGGGTTTGTTACATGTTTCATTGATAATTTTGGAAACGGCCGGTCAGCTATAAATTTGCGTAACGACGACCTTAACCGTCTGCACCTACTACTGCAGAAGATCAAGCTCTCCAATCCCAAATCGAAATCTTGGAATCAGATGGTATCCATGTTTAGAAACACCTGGGAGAAAACCCGGAAATGGTTGGAGCCAGACTTAGCTCTTTATGAAGATTATCACGAAGGGGCTAAGGACATGGCTGCCGATCTTCTTTCCGATACTAACAAGCACTTATTTCCAAAGACCCCTATGAGACCCAAAAATATTGCTTGGCGCCTCAAACAAGAAGTAAAACGAGATGCTACTCAAATCGCCAGCCTGAAGCTACTGTTGAGTTTGCGATTTTCCGATGACAACAAACGCAAGGGGCCTTTGTTTGAGAAAATGGCACAATCAGACTTCAAGATTTCCAGTCTCATTCCCAAAGGATTTCTGGGAATCCCAAATCAGATAATTCAACTTTCCCGATACACAATTGGACTGGACCAAGACCTGAAGTGGATCACAACAACAGTCGACTCCAAAGGCAAACGCATACCCTTGAACTACTACAGCATCTTCTCTGAATATAAAGCTCCTAACAAACCAGACAACGGAAACCCTAATCCATCAGATCTGATTGTCACACGTCTTCCAAATCCAAAAGCCATCGAAGCACTGCAAACTATCGCTTGGAGAAAAACTCAAGAACAAAGTATCCGCAATGTAGTGTGGATAAAATCTACAACTAGAAATCGTTCTGATAAAGGAGGAGAGGCTCTTATTATTGAAACTCTCAACGGAAACATACAATATCTTCCCATAGAAAAACTAGTGCAATCAGAGGATCATAGCATCCGTTTCATACTCAGCAAGGGACCAGATCCTCTTGGCTTAATAGACCACATCCAGCACCAAACTAAGAATTCTGGCTCTACCCTAGATTGGTTTAGTCAATTCCATCCCCGCGAGGACTGGCTTGAGGGGACCTTTTCTTCAGCGTACAGTACTGCAATATGTACAATCTTAGACATCATTAATGATCCAACTGAAGTTTTCATTGACTCTCCTGACTTTCAGCATTATCTGACACACTTTAGTTCCCCCGATAAAAAAGAACGCTACTTGCGTGGTCTGAAGCGAAAATATGCTAACCAGCAGCCTGATTTTCGAGTCTGGTCTAGTGAACTCTGGAATTTTAATTCCAGCACTCGTACAGCGGGAGGAAGTCACTCGGGATTTAGACCCATTGTTTCTAGAACAGCTTTTTTGGTGTGGGGAGGAAACGACACCAAAGTCGACAAAGGGAAAACAGTCTCTAAGGTTGGAACCACATTAGATTTGGTGCCGACTCTGGCCCAAGCACTTGGAATGTTAGATAAAAACAACAAAATTATTTCTAAACCAGGTTCAACTCCAGAACGAGTTTTTGTACCGTTCCCAGGAAAAGTATTAAATATCTTCCGTCCTTAACAAAAACCCTTGGTTCAGCTTAAATAATTAAGAAGAACTCTAGGTCTATCCGCCAATATCCTTACAATCGAAACTATCGAGATGTTCCCATTCAGCTGATGAATCATAATTTAACTCGATGTTCAACCACCAACGCGGTCGGTCCACTATACGTATTGGCACACCTCTGAGCTTACCTTTGATGGGAAACCAAAGAGTAAAATCACGAGTTCTACGGATAGATTTCTTACGTAATCGGAAATTGACCCTCGCCACCGAATGGTAGACTTCATTTGGCATACCCCTTGGCCCTGGAATTTCGAGCTTTTTGAGTAATTTTTTTCCTCGGATCGCCAACTCGTAAAGCTTAGCATTGTACACATAAACGAGAGGTTCGGTTTTCCTGTTCAAACTCCCGGTCTCTGATACTTCAGCCACAATCTCCTGGATAACTGAATATACACCTGTAAGAAATCCATACGGCTGAAGATAGCTATCCTTCCCTGAATTAATAAGTTCTTTTTTCTCATCGGCCCCCTTAAGTACTCTCTTTTCATACCCACAACGAATAGAGTGTGCCCTGCGGTAGTCGAAATCCTCCTTCGCCGCAAACTTTCTAATCTTAGCAACTGCCTGGTCAGATCGCACTAAACTACGAGTTCCCTTATACCAATGTAGTTGTCCACTCTGTACTTCACCCTCATTTTTCACAACTTCCGACAAATCTTTCTCAGGTGAATGCTTCATGAAGCCTTTAAAAAGTGTTTCCTCCAGGCGCCGGGAGCCGTCCAGCTCCTCTTTCCCCCATTCGGAACCCTCAGTACCGTATCCCCAGCGATTAATCCCACCCGGAACTCTCTCCGGCTTTGAGCCAAAAATAACCTCTATATAGCGCGACATTCCTCCATTTTCTTTTAGTTTTTCACTAACCACAATCTCTCCACCTCCCACATCATCCCTGTCCACCCAGAAAAATAACAGACGCACCCTTCCCTTTAGGCGATAGGGGTAGGTCCTGCTCTCGTCATAAGTTACAGAAGTTAATTTGGGCTCGGAAGGAAATGGTCTAACCTCCACAAAAGTGAAACTGGTAAACGCAATGAAGGCCAAATATCTTGGGATTCTCGAGTTGATTTCTTTGTTCAAATTCGGAAGGCGCAGTTTAAGATTCAATTTTCCTCATCAACCTTGACTGGGTACTCATGAATGATTCTGATAAAGTTTCACCGCACATTCAAGGGGGATACGAATGGACCTCCATGCCTAGGGAAAGATGTGGTGGCCTTTTTAGAAGGCTATGACATTTAAATAACCTATTAGATTCATTAAACAAAAGCTAGGCAGCACTACTCTAATCATCCAACAATTCAAAAGAACAATCCCCTAAAGCAGCTCTCCTGAATAACTTTTCCGGTAGATACAGTACCCTCATCAGGCAAAAAAAAAGGCCGGCCCACAATGGGCCGGCCCTACTACCTTGCTTTCAGTCAAAGACTAAAAGTGGAGACTAATATGGAATTGGCCATATCTGGGAAAGGTTGATGTCCCAGAGTACGTTCCAAACCCTGCAGTGTCGTTCGTGTTCGAATTCAACGATTCAAAAATATGACGGTTGAATATGTTGAAGGCATCAAAGCCAATTCGAAGACTCCAGGTCTCCCCTATAGCGAAATCCTTCTGTAGCGTAAGGTTTTCACCATAATATGAACAGGGACGCGTACTTGATATGATTCTGCTATCCCCAAGGGTGAACGGTTCTGGATTAGTGTAGGCTAATGGATTTAGAAATTGAGCCTTATCCGGGTTATTAGGATCATAACCTCCACAATTCCCCGCGTTGGCTACTGGAATACCTGGCACCTTATCTGGCCAGATACCTCCAAATCCACCTGGATAGCTCGTTGTACTCCCCAGCCGAATTGGATAACCCGTGAAGTAATTGTGAGTCATCCCTACTGTCCAGCCTGAGACTATGGCTTTATAGCCTGAGTTCAGATCTCCGCCAAACCTGCCTTTACCAAAGGGAACCTGATACATCCAGCTTGCAGCAAAGATGTGGGTTCTATCCTGCTCATACACAAATCGCATGTGACGGTGCGAGGTATGTTGAGCCCTTCCAAATCCATGCCCTTGCTGGCTAAATGCAGCATTACCGATTGCCTTGGAAATTGTATGGTTGATCATAAACGTCAACCCATTTCCATAGCGTTTCTGTAAGGAAAGCGCTAAGGCGTGGTACGTGAGATCGTTTACTGGTGCACCACGGCTATCGATGTTAAGCATATGTGGGAAAGGCCTCAATGCCTGAGCAACATTTCCACTGAATCCGTCATACGGAGACGAGAAACCTGCGTCTATTGCAGCTTGCGAATCAATGGGCTGATTCAACAAATTGCCCAAGGCCAGGTGATCGACATGGAGCTGGTTGAGTCGAAGAGCATTGTTGCTAGGTAGACTGTGGGAGAACTTCCCGTGATAATTGGCTCGTACAGCCACTCCCCAACCCAGCTCTCTTTCGAGACCTACGTTTACAGTCATTGTAGTACCCGGCTTCATATCAGTACGTGGAATCTCTTGCACGCTCTGACCATTAGCAAAATCGGGACGAATATCAGGAAGTGCTGGCATACTCCAGCCAGGACCACCAAACCCATCTTCCCAATTGAATGCTGGGGTCATTGCGTCAAGGCTATTAACAGATGGATCAAGAGCCCAACCTAAGAAGGGTGTATTAAATCCACTTGTCATAGCTCCAAATAGCGGAAAGTACATAAAACCACCGCTTGCTCTAATGACAGTCTTGTCGTCAATTGAGTAGGCAAAGCCAAGACGAGGACCTAGATTAAACCACATCGTGGGAGCAACTCGTTTAAAGCCATTACGACCAGGACCGTCTCCCCAGAAGGTAAGACCTCCCATGAGTCCACCCGCTGATGGATTTGAAACAGTCTGACTAAAGGCGCCAATCCTGTCATATCCCTCTCCGGTTGGGACAAAGATGTCGTTACGAAGCCCGTAGTTGATTGTCAACTTGTTGTTGACACGCCATGAATCCTGAAGGTACACGGCCCAGGCCCCACCATTATGCTTAAAGGCCCTCGGGGCCCAAACAAATGCGTTGTCAACTTCACCAAGCATCTGACTCGCAAAACCGAACCCAGTATCGGCCTTAAAGTTAAGGTCTGGAAGAGCCGTTTGATTATGATGGAAGTTAAAGGATCCCTGGTCAAAGATACTGAGTATCTGTCTTGATACCGAAATCAGATATTGGGCTCCAAACTTAAAGTTGTGAGAGCCTTTTACCCATGTTACATCCAAGTTGATAGGAACCGTCTGACTGGGGTCAATCAGTTTCTGAAAAATCGGCCCATAACCTGTCATGCCTTCGATGCCCACAAACGGTGCAGACGGTCCAGGAACCTGTCTGATTCCCAGCTCATATCCTGCTGTATCATTAGCCGCACCTTGTGTACCGATCGCTCGAGGTGTCCGTTGAGCACCTGCACGAAGGTTCAGCAAGACATTGGGTCTTATCGTCCAGTAATAACTGAAGCGATAGCGATATTGCCGCTCTTCGTTATTGTGGAGACTGGAAATCCTCTCAGTAAAGGCCATCGGATATGTGGACATATCCATCTTCCAGGACTGCTCGGTTCCAAAGGAAATCTTGTGTTTTCCTGCTTCATCAACCTGATGATCTAACTTTATATACCAGGATTCCTTGTCGATCGGGCGGAGTGAATTACCGCCAACCCAGTTGTTAGTTACACCAGGTTTATTAGGCATGCCAATCTCGCCAACAAGGCCTTGAGTGATCGAACTGAAGCGGTCGGCTGGAATTACATTTCCGGGAAACATATCTCGGATGAATCCACCTGCTCCGTCATCACGAGTAGTGAGAGGATCATAAATACCACCCTGGTGAACAGGGTTTCCTTCAAGATCAGTCCCGATTTGCCCACCGAGGATCTCACTGAAATCGCCAGAACGCATTTTTGCAGTGGGAACAGTGATTGTTGTCCCTGTTGGAGCATTTCTAAATTTGTAGATGTCGACGCCACCAAAGAAAAAGCTCCTGTTTTTCCAGAGTGGACCGCCTACAACAAAGCCTATCTCATTATGACGAAGCTGGGATCTCTTGCCAGCTGCCCAAGGCCTTGCATTGAACTTGTCATTTTGGACATACCAGAATATGTCGCCGTGAAAATCGTTTGTACCTGACTTAAAGATCAAGTTAACGGCCACGCCGGTATCCCATCCCTGTTCAGCAGTTGTGTTTGTATCTAGTCTGAATTCCTGTACTAGCTCAGGGATTGGTCCAGTGTCATCTCTACCATTCTGATGGGTAGATGATCCGGCCCTGACGCCATCAATATTGTAACTAGGTGCGGAGCCTGGGCTTCCTTGCACGAATGCGGTACTCATCGCATTGTTTTCGTTCGAATCGTTCGGATTGTAGGAAACACCTGGCATAGTTCTGAGAAAGGACAGCGCTTGCCGGTTGTTAGTACTGTTACTAAGGGGCAAACGAGCAATTTCTTCGTTGACCCTTGCATAACCTGCTTTATTGGTCTGCTTATCAATATTTGGAAGGGCAGCTGTTACTTCTACAGTCTCAGACACCTCACCAATACTAAGTTCAACTGCCAATGTGACCGTTTCTCCAGAAACAACCCTTATGCCACTATCAGTCCTAGATTTAAAACCTGACATGACCGCTGTCTGGGAATACTCACCAATCAATACAGAGTTGAAGACATAAAAGCCTTCGTCACTAGTTATGGCTGTGACTGAGGAACCCGTATTAACCGAGTTCAGTGTTACTTCCACACCTGGGATTACCCCACCTGTGTCATCAGTAACCGTTCCACTAACAGTTCCAACATCAGCTTGCGCCATAAGTGGGACGCAAATCATTAACGAAATAAGTGTAAAAATTCCTAAAATTCTCATTTTAATTTTCTCCGAACTAGATCCGAACAAATTTAACTCGTTTCTGAAGACAATTGTCCTCGACCGGACTATCCTAGCCTTCTTTCTATTAGTTTTCAATAGTTTAATGAAAGCAATCCCAGTTCCACTACTAAGACTCCATATGCTTAGAAAGCTTATAAACCACTGACAATAAATAGTTTAAGTGACAATAATCTTCCCTATTTATTTTACTTATTTTCAAATTGATTCATTAATTATTGGCTCCTGATCCATTTTAATGAATAATAAAGAGCCCATTAGAACCAAAAATATGGATCTTTCCAACTCTCCTAGGTATAGCTGGCAAATTCCCCGCTCGAACAACAAGAATTCATCCCTCATATTATTGCTTATTGGGGTCCTTTTAAATGTATTCTTATTGAGTGACTCTTTGTTAGCCTTACAAAAACAAGACTCCTTGCCATTTCTGAGAGATGTTACTCAGCAAGCCGGTTTAAACCTTCGTACTACCTGCGGAACAGTCGAAAAAAAATTCATTATCGAAGGTAACGGAAGTGGTTGTGCCTGGATTGACTACGACAATGACGGCTGGACAGACCTCTTTATCGTCAATGGCATCTCTAGCAAGAACCTTTTTGAGAACTCCGAGCGAGCGGACCGTTCTCCTAATTTTCTTTTTCGCAATCAGGGGGACGGAACCTTTACCCAAGTTACTGAAAACTCTGGCGTGTTGGGAACAGGACTAGGAAACGGTGTCGCTGCCGCTGATTACAACAATGATGGACTGATTGACTTGTTTGTTACTAATTACGGCCGCGACCTACTTTACAGAAACGATGGAAACGGAGCTTTTACAGAGGTGGGAGTCTCGTCAGGAGTCTGAGGGGGTTCAGAATGGAGTACTGGTGCTGCTTTTGGAGGCTGCGATCGAGATGGCTGGGTAGACCTATATGTGGCGCGGTATCTCGAGTTTGATACGAAAAACCCTCCGTTAAAGGGTGAGTTCTGTGCGTATCGGGGGATTCCCGTCATGTGTGGCCCTAAAGGATTGACCGGAGCTCCAGACGTTCTATATCGCAACAACGGAAATGGAACCTTCACTGATGTAACTGTCTCTGCTGGTGTAATGGATCATCGACTCTTCTATGGTTTTGTTCCTATATTTGAAGATCTTGACAATGATGGTTATCCAGAATTATTCATCACCAATGACGCCCATCCCAATCTTCTCTATCACAATCAACAGGATGGAACTTTTAAGGAAGTCGCACTATTGTGGGGTGTAGGGTACAACTCCCAAGGAACTGCACAAGCAAACATGGGTTTGGCTGTAGGAGATGTCGGCGGCGATGGATTTACTGACCTTTTTGTTACCACCTTTTCTAATGAGTATTATCCTTTTTTTCGCAATTTAGGCGGGGGGCAATTCGAGGAGATCTCACAACAATTAGGTCTAGTCACTATGACCTTACCCTATCTAGGATGGTCAACTTTTTTACTCGACTTTGATAACGATGGATTATTAGACCTTTTTATTTCCAACGGGCACATTTTCCCTCAGCTAAATACTTCCCATGAAAACTACCGGCAACAGGATCTCCTTTTGCGGGGTACTAAAGACTTCGGATTTCAAGAAGTAACCGATGAGGTTGGACTTAACAAGGTACCGACCCGATCCAGTCGAGGGGGTGCTTACTGTGATTATGACAATGATGGAGACCTAGATCTATTGGTCCTTGCCATAGACGACTATCCCACTCTCTTAAGAAATGAAGAAGGGGAAAATGGCCATAGCTGGATTCAGTTTCTCTTAACAGGAAAGAACAGTAATCGCTCCGCTCTCGGAGCCACTGTGAAGATCGTGGCAAATTCGCAGACTCAGTTCAGTCGGGTGAGAAGCGGTGGAAGCTTCCTCTCTCAACATGACCTTCGGCTACATTTCGGTGTGGGAAAAGCAAAAAAAATAGACATTGCTGAAATCACTTGGCCCAGCGGGAGCACTCAAACTTTAAAAGCAATTCAAACAAATCAACTTATTCACTTGAGAGAAGGTGACACTTACCATAGCTCAAAGTAATAAATTTCCTCAAATGCAACCAACTCCCCCAGCCTTTTTGGGAATGAAAGTAACCAGAACTTGAGAAAAACTTCGTTGGTCAGATGAATTAATCTGTCTTCAACTAGAAATCATCAATTCCTAATAGTGTTTTAGCTTTCTCCACACATGCAACGGCATCGCGACCATAACCGTCAGCGTTCATCTCTTTTGCAAGCTCCTCTGACAGAGCCGCACCACCAGCCATTAATTTGATTTTGTCACGCAATCCAACCGCTATAAATGCCTTGTGATTTCGCCCAATATTCTCCATGGTGGTTGTTAGAAGAGCAGACATCCCTACTAAATCGGCATCATAGTCTTTAATAGCTTCAATGAATTCCTCAGCCTTTGTATCTACGCCCAAGTCATAGACCTTAAATCCAGCTCCTCTCAACATCATCGTACAGAGGTTCTTACCTATATCGTGCAAATCCCCTTTTACTGTACCCATGATCACAGTCCCAAGAGGCTCAATATCAGAGGCAGAAAGAATGGGCTCCAGGTGAACCATCCCCGCTTTCATTGCCCGAGCAGCAACCAGAACTTCTGGCACAAAAATTATATTATCTCGAAATTTGACGCCCACCACTGACATGCCGCCAATAAGACCCTCATCTAGAATAGTCTCGGCGAGCATACCCTTTTCTAATGCTTCTATTGTTAACCGGTCCACCTCGTGTTGGTTTCCGGTAATGACTCCATACGCCATCTCTTGAAGACGTTCTGGGGCGTTTTCCAAAACTCCTTGGATACGACTCCTCTCCGTCGGTTCTGTTACCCATTTTAATTCTGTTTTGAGTCCTTCATTAACAACTGTCATACCAATTATCTATTTCCCTCTACTATTTTCCCTGAACATTCCCAAAACAGAAGACTAAAAGAAAGCTTTTAAACTGAAATTGGATACTTCCCATAACGAAAAGTTGCTTCGAGCATGGCCGCATAATTATCAATAGGCACATATTCCGGAACAGAATTTCCAGACGACACACAATATCCGCCCCCTGGTGCAAGATCACGGATTCTGTTGCAAACTTCCTCCTCGACCTCTTGGGGAGTCCCTTTAGTCAAAGTATATTGCAGGTCAATATTGCCTAAAAGAGAAATACGATCCCCATATTCAGTTTTAACCTTGTTGATATCATGAGCCTGAGCTTCGACCGGGTGCCAACCTGTAATTCCCATATCAATTAAATCTTCGATGACCATCGAGATGTCGCCATCAGTGTGAAAGATAAAGGGTTTGTCAACCGCCTTGGCCATGTCACACATCGTCTTATAACAGGGAAAGGCATATTTTCGGTAATGATCGGGATGTACAAGTGGTCCATTCTTGCCAGATAAGTCATCGGGGTGGAAGCTCATTCCCACGGAGGGGTGCTCCATAGCAACTTGCATCGCCCTTTGTTGCAGTGGAACGATTTTTCCATACATCATATCGATGAATTCAGGATCGTCAATATAGGCCAACATAAATGTCTCCATGCCTAGCATGAACCAGACACCCGTAAATATCTTCCCGATCACAACCGCGATTTTCATGTCATCTGGGAGTAATGCCCCCACTTCATCCAGAACTGAAAAATCCAGATCGTCTGGTTCAGGCCAGGAATAGGACGCAAATTCTTCTCTGGTACTAATGATTCCCTTGTGCATTTCAGCCCAGTGGCGTTCCGTATAGGCCTCTAGGGTCGCCTTTTGCATCGACTGAGTAGTAATTTGCATAGTAGTTGCCTGAACTAGATCCTTCGGGTCATCAGCCGCTTTGTAATTAAGCACTGAAAGAGAAACAGGATAGGCGTCATAGCCAGCTCTCCGATAGAAAGCAATTTCGTCTTCGTGTCCGGCAAGAGTCTTTCCCATAAACTGTTGTTTTATTTCGGGTTCTATTCCCATCTCAAAAATAGGTACATAGTCCGGTTCCTGATGCGACAAAGTTGCCTTAAGGCGCTCAAAATCAATTTTTCGATCACCCTTGGCAGCTATTGCACTTTTTACTGAGTCTGGAATCAAGATATATATCCTCAAAGATGATTATAATAATAAAAACTGTCTTCAAATTATTAGGAAACAATAGCCATGCGTAAGAACAAAATCAAAACAAAACTTAAGAATAAAGAAATCGTGACCATTGTCTCTGGTGACGGGGGATCCGAAATGATCGATTTCCTAGGACCGATAGGAGTGGACGGGATCTGGCTTGAGGGCGAACACGGGTCTCTCAGCTGGGAACAAATCGGCAATAGATCTCGTGCCTGTGATCTATGGGGGATGACGTCTATAACTCGGGTTAACAAAAATGATCCAGGATTGATTATGCGTACTCTAGACAGAGGTAGTATGGGGATTGTTGTACCCCATGTAAACAGCAGAAATGATGCAGAACAGGTTGTTCAAGCCGCTAAATATGCTCCTGTTGGGATACGCGGCATGTATGGTGGGAGACAATCGTATGGCGAAAACTCCTATTATCACCAAGCAAATGACCAGATTCTGGTCGTTGTACTGATCGAAGAGTTAAAAGCCGTCAAAAACCTAAAAGAAATCCTAACTGTTGACAATGTTGATGTCTTTTTTGTGGCACCCTCGGATTTGGCACAGACCATGGGACATGGGGATAACTTCAAACATCCCGAAGTGCAGGACATGGTCGATAGCACTCTGAGCCAGATTGTCGCTGCTGGGAAAAATGCAGGTACCCTTGTTTTTGATGACACTGTGGAAAAATATATCGAGGCTGGCATACTCTTTTTATTCACTCCTTGGAACAATTGGGTGGCTCAAGGGGCTACTTCATTTCTCCAAAAGGTTCATTCTGCCACAAAGTAATTCCAGCTTTTCCTTAGGGAGTAGGGCGTTACTTGATCTGGGAGCGACTGGTAGGCTGAAACATACAGCCCTCTACAAAAATGTCAAAAAAATTCGGAGTGGTTTCAAGTTCGACATGCTCGATCTGCGTTACCGCCTTTTCCATCCACTGACGTAGGTCCCTTGAAAGCAACATAAGAGTAGCCCCCTCCAAGGAAGCATTGCCGACCTTCACTATTTTCTCCTGAGAAATATCGGGTATGAAGCCGATTTCCCGTGCACTTTCGACATCGATATAATTGGCAAATCCTCCTGCCAAATACACCTTAGAAAGCTTTTCAAGGGGTATTCCAAAACGCTGAAGAACGATTTGCTGACCACAAAAATTGGCTGCTTTAGCTTGCGCCAAACTGCTAATATCAGCCCGCGAGACAGACATCCCTTTCCCAGGAACAAATTCAAAATGCTTGCGCTGGTCTGCCAGAACTCCTAATTCAGTCATTAAACCGGCACGACGAAGCTCTGCCAATAGATCGATCAGACCGGAGCCACAAATTCCTACAGGAGAAGTGTTCCCTATGGTGCGCCACTTAACCTCACCTTCCTCAAGTTTTACTGCTTCGACTGCCCCCTCATAACCAGGCATCCCATAAGTGATTTCTCCTCCTTCAAAAGCCGGACCTGCAGGACAAGAAGCGACCATCATTTGATTTCGGTGGCCCACTACTATTTCAGTATTAGTTCCTACATCAATAAGCATGACCGTACTATCTTCGTGGTCCATCCCGATCGCAAGAAGGTTTGCTGCCACATCTGCCCCCACATGAGACGCAATTAAGGGGCCACCATATACGTTGGCTTTTGGGAAAACTTTTAGACCCAGATTTCTTGCCGGTATGTTAAGAGCAGTCGTTTTCCGATCTCCACGAAGCATTTCGTGTTCGGTAAGCGATTTGTAAGGTTTTTCTCCTATGGATTGGACATCGAAACCAAAGAAGATGTCGCGCATAGTAGAATTTCCTACAATGACAACTTCATAGATATGTCTTTTTGGAATTCCGATTTCCCTGCATGTTTCTCGGATTTCGAAGTTTAATCCAGAAAGAATCGCTTGCTGAAGTTCACCGTGAAATTGTCCACCGTCATAAGAGATTCGGTGCATGATGTCACTTCCCCCGAAACGCTGTGGGTTTTCAAAGGAACTCGTACTCAATACCTCTCCACTTTGCAAATCGACCAAGTTAAAAACAACCGTAGTGGTTCCAAGATCAACAGCCAACCCAAAAAGATTTCCCCTGTATCGATCAATCTTAGTCTTTTGCCAGTAAACACTGTTTTCACGACATTTGATGAGAGGATTGATCGTTACCCTTCGGTGAGTAGAATGAGTAAGGATTTTGGGTTGTCGGTGAAGTAGGGAGAACTCAACGTTTGATCCTGTGTTTGTTACTCTAGCCTGACAAGCAAGCCGATAGTTTTCGGATAGAAAATTCTCTGCTTCGGTCCGTTGACACAAGGATTCCATGCCTTTCAAAATCTGCACCACGCATTCGTGACAATCACCATTTCTCCCACAAGAGGTGGGCACACGAACCTTCAATTCATCTGCATAATCGAAGATGGTTTGGTTGGCGACCAGTTCTAATTCCTGGCCATTATGGAAAATTCGAGGCATGGGGAGTATTTATTCTGTTTCCCAAGCGCTCCGGTAGTTTAACTTGTCACTTCCTGTACAAAGAGCCGGCTTGTCTTTTCCGTCCTTGTATAACTGGTAACGACAGCCAAAGAGTGCCGTACAGTAATCATCCTTATTCTTGTAGGGACAACGCAACTGAGACACTTTGTTAACAGTCTGACCGATATCCTTGTATATCTCCCATAGACGATCAAGACTTTCCCTTAGCTTTTTTTTATCGGTGCTAACCTGAGAGCTCATAGGCTATAGTTTTGTAGTTTGTTTCCTATTACCTTTTGCCTTCACAATAATAAGCATTTTCTTAGACAATTACCCATTATAAATGGAGAACAGGGCCTACAAGAGTTGTAGCTTTAAAGATTTTTTATTTATCAGCGTTTAACATTGACACAGCTCATTGATTCTTTTAGAGGCAATGCCTTCAAATTTCACATTCGTTATTGAATTTCTAACATTTCTTTTGCTTTTTCCACGCAAGCAATTGCATCCTTTCCATAGGCATCCGCCCCCATATCATCAGCGAATTCCTGAGTGACCGGGGCTCCTCCCACCATGGTTTTTATCCTACTTAGCAGTCCTGCTTCTTCAAAAGCCTGGATGGTCTTACCCATATTAGGCATTGTTGTCGTTAGCAACGCCGACATTCCAACAACTTGTGCTCCATGTTCCATGACTGCGTCAATAAAGTCATCTGGTTTTGTGTCGACTCCTAGATCCTCAACTGTAAAACCAGATCCCCGCAGCATCATGATACAGAGGTTCTTGCCAATGTCATGCAGGTCGCCTTTGACTGTTCCCATGATGACAGTTCCGAGTGGAGGAATGTCGGAAGCCGAAAGGATCGGCTCTAGGTGAGCCATGCCTGCCTTCATGGCACGGGCGGAAATTAGAACCTCAGGAACAAAAATGATGTTATCCCTAAACTTAACACCTACTAGAGCCATCCCCGCAATAAGCCCATCATCTAATACAGTGTTTGCTGCATATCCCCCTTCAAGAGCCTGCTTAGTAAGCCTGTCTACGTCGTGCTGATTGCCTATGATAAGCGCGTAGCTGATATCCTGCATCAATGGATCCGCCTTTGCAAAAAGATCGCTGATATGTTTCAGTTCATTTGGGCGTGTCACATGAACCAGCTCTTTTTTAAGCCCCTCATTTACGATAGCCATTCTTTTCTCCTTACCAATTGCAGCTAATCCCTTGTTGTTTTTCGCAAAGTTCTATTGGTCTTGTCACGCTTAAAACATTTACTCCTCTAGCCTTCCCTCTCTCCAGGCCTTCAGATAATTCACACAGAACTCATCTCGCCCCAAAAGAACATCACGGGCCATACGGATAGCATTTGACTCAATGTCTAGATCTAGAATTCCTTCAATATCGCACTGAACTGGATCAATGATCCCACTATCAATGCCTGCTTCCAAAGCCAAATGAATAAATGCTAAATTGATTAGCTTCCGCTGGGGCAACCCAAAAGAAACATTACTTAATCCCCCTGTTATATGAACTTCAGGACCGTAAAGCTCTCGTAATTCAGCCACAGCATCTAAATAGTGCTGTCCATAATCTGCAGCCACAGAGATAGGAAACACAAGACCATCAATGTAAACATCGTCCAGTGGAATTGCTCGCTCCTCAACCAATTCCATTAGCTGTTTCACATTGGATACTCTTTCAGCTGCGTCCGCCGGCATTCCCTCAGCACCTGCTGCAGTTAAGATAATCTTAGCGTTGAATTGTTCAACCAAATCAAGGGTTTGTGGACGCTCGAGAGCAAGGGAGTTCAACATAGGGCGACCGGCACGGCCATCGTACTGAGCTAATCCGGCTTCAATGATTTCAGCATTGGAAGAGTCCACACTAGGGGGAATAGGAGAAACCTCCTGAACGGTTCTGACTAGCCATTCCATCGCCTTTTTTTGAATATCTACCTGATAGGACACTTCGTCGACATTCAAATCTAAAAATTTAGCCCCAGCATCCACCTGACGTTTAACCCCATAATGTATGTAGGCCTTGCCTTGTGCCTGATCATCTGGGTTCCCGCTGAGTCCTTTGAGCACCGCAATCATATAATGTTTCACGTGACCCTGTTGATAGGGCTGAGTTTCTTTATAGCTCTCTGGAATGGGCATGAAACGTTTCTCACCCGACTTATCTTGAAAGAAAACTGCTTCCGTTCCATCTTCGAGCGTAGCAACTCGGATTCCCTTCAATAAAACGATCCGAGTGGCGTGAATATTTTCTCCGATAATGACGAAATCCTGGGCAGATCTGACGATTTTAGACATGATGTGAAAATGAGTAGCTAGGAATTAGTTCGAATTATCTTTACACCAATCCTTGACAGCTTTTGGGATCTCAAGCAGATTCTCTAATCTTGTTGCCAAGGGGATGGCGCACTCGGGAGCAATTAAATCGACACCCGCATCCATGCATTCATAGACTGCCTCATGAACTTGTTCGGGGCCGCGTGCGTACAAAAGTTCCGGATTGTTTATATTGCCTACCAGCTGGATTCGTCCCCCTGCAATCTCCATTGCTTTCTTCGGATCATTCTTGGAATCAAAGTGAAAACAGGCCATACCTGTCTGGGCAATAAAATCTAGTCTGTCCAGAGTATGCCCACAAATATGCAGAATCAGAGGACAAGAGATTCGATCCACCATTTCCTGATGGAGCTCTAGTAAAAACTTTCGGTAATATTCTCCACTTACTAAGTCTCCAGTTGCGTGATCTGGAAAAGTGAGTGCGTCGGCACCGGCTTCAATTTGGGCCTTGCAAAACAGAACAGATATTTCTTTAAGACGATCTAGACATTGCATAGTCTTGCCAGGATTATCAATGCTCATTAGCAGAAATTGCTGCACGCCAAAAACATGGTAGGCAAGAGTCCAGGGTCCCATCGCCTTTCCAATAATGGCAACTTCATCACCGTACTGTTTCTTCAAAATGGAAAGTGAGTCGAGTACACACCGGTTATCGGGATGAGTAAGGAAATCCTTGGGAATTCGAATATCTTCTGGTTCTTCCCATATGGGCTTGTACATTCTTACCGTGGGCCAGTTGTCCTTGACTTCCCATTGCATCTCACAACCTAACGCTGAAGACTCTTGAATAATACTGAAAACAGGCATTATGCTGTCAAAGCCCAGTTCAGTGTAGCCCGTAGCTGCTAGTCTCGCATTTAATTCGGGATCTCGGCAAGCATCTGGAAAGGGGGCATTAACCAAATCCATTAACTCTACTGTGGCAACATTTGTAGGGTTGGATATGGGTGGCCTATCAACCGGTTTGCCCATTAAGGCATTCAAAACTCGATCGCGTGGTTTCATCGTTTCAAGGAAAGCCATACAAATTAATCCTCAAAAATTCTTATCACTAAAACCTTTAGATCCAATCATTAGACAGGAGAAAACCCAGAAGTTTCTGTAGTTAATTGTCCTCTCATCGCCGACTCTTCTAGCATCGTTTCAACCGCACTTATGTTGCGCGAGTATGGTAGAAGTAGTCTGACTAATTCATCGTGACGTTGTCCACAAGAAAAAGCTACAGTGTTTTCCTCAACCTTTTCCATTTCTCCATAACGAATAAAACCGGTTTGCACAGCAGCGAGTCTCCAGGAAATTTTCTCGGGGTCACCTTCAGCTGAAATTTGATAGATCCATTTAGCATCTCTTTTACTTCCCTGAACATTCAGGGTCAGGTCAGTTTTGGTGTCTTTTATAGAAAGTTTCCCAGCAGGATAAGTATAGTCAGGTGCTTTTTCAACTGCCTGACTAATCAAAAATTTAAGAGGTTTAACGTGAAGCACACCACAAGAAAATCGTGCTTGGTTCACCGTATTATTCACAGCCACGAGGCCACCCAATTTCAATACTTGATCACGGATGCATCTAATTCTTTCTGTCACACCACTTTTTTTACTGTAAGTCCAGACAGTAATGATTTCGTCTTTTACATAAATTCCTACGGTAATATTATTGAAGTGTGGATCCATCGGAACTAAATCCAAGCATTTTCCGTATCGCTTAATAACTTCAATTACAGAAAGCGAGTTGTCGACTACTTTTTCGACCATAGGGCTTTTCTCCATTAGACCAGCCTCGGCAAAATATCCTCAGTCCTTTTTTATTTAGAAATCCATTCGTCTACAGCCCCAGGATAAGGCCTTCTCTCACCCGTCACCTGAAGTTTTTTAATTTTATTTACAAAGTCGTTCGGAAAACCTTCATTGTACCTATCCGCTAGTCTGACAGCCGCTTCTTCTGCTGTACCCTCTACCGCTGAATACTCTCCCCAAACCCATCCATCTAAATAGCTTTCTGAATTGTGACTACCATCTAGCATAGCAATCTTGTCAATCCCCTCTTGAAAACGGCTAGCAAGCGGATAGGATATCTTCCCTTTATTATCCTCGGCTTGCACCTGAGCTGGAATCTCCTTCCAATAAAGAATTCGTGCTTTTGTATTTTCTTTCATTAGAAGAAACGACCTGCTCAGAAAATTTTCTGTTGCCTATTGGAACGCTCTCATTGTTTATTCCCTTTTTGCGAGAACCCTAGCTCGACAACTGACATGCCTGCGCAAACAGAAAGAATTCAGCTTGTATGTATTTACCCTGACTCTAATACAAAAATAGCGACCATATTACATTAATTAAGAATTGATTTCCAAAGATGTAGTGCTCTTAAACCAAAGACACAACTTATATATCCAATTCATATTTTTTGTTAATCTTATAGTTTATAGCAATGTTATCTTCAATTACTCTGATTGACTTTCCATTGCTATACAAACTGAAAGACAAGATCAGCCTTTTGATATATGTGAGAAAAGGGGTAAAAAATGAGTTTTCGCTTAGATGGACGAGTAGCTATTGTAACAGGAGCAGCCACAGGGATTGGTGCAGCTACAGCGCATAGGTTGGCCGATTACGGGGCTAAGGTATGTATAGTAGATATTGATCCCGAGGCTGCCTCAGATTCTGGCGCTAGATTGTCCGCTGCAGGACATACCTTCCACATTATTGGTGCAGATGTCTCCGTCCGCAAAGATGTTGAGAGAATGGTTGCCCTGGCGCTAAAACGATTTGGTCAAATCGACATTCTGGTCAATAACGCTGGAATTGCTGGGAAAAGTGTCCCTTTGTGGGAACAGACCGACGAAGACTGGACGAGGATTGTGGAGGTTAATCTTAACGGCGTCTTTTTTTGTTGTCGTGGCGTCGTACCTCACATGAGAAAACGCAAAGAAGGACGAATCATCAACGTATCCTCTATTGCTGGAAAGGAGGGCAACCCTCTTGCTGCTCCGTATTCGACAACCAAAGCCGCTGTCATCGGACTTACCAAGGCACTAGCAAAAGAAGTTGTGTCTGACAACTTGAGGGTTAATTGTGTTGCCCCCGCAGTCATTCAGACCCAAATCTTGGACCAGTGTAGCCAGGAACACATTGACTACATGGTGAGCAAAATTCCTCTCGGCAGAGTGGGAACCCCTGAAGAAGTGGCTGCGGTGATTCACTTTCTGGCTTCAGATGATTCAAGTTTCGTAACTGGACAATGTTATGACGTCAGTGGTGGGAGAGCCACCTATTAAAAACGTCATTCTATTTTTGTCCTGGAGATTCTTGCTTGCTCAGTTGCTGGCGACGTGACAGCAACCCTGCTTCCTCGACAATCTCTGCCACCAGTTCTTCTTGACGGTAGGCCATGACATGAACACCTGAAACACCAATAACATTACTAACTTGTTGAATAATTTCAACACAAATTTTCCGGCCTTCGTCCATCTGTTTTACAGGCGGAACTGATTTCAACCGATGGATTACAGAATCAGGGATTCTGACACCGGGAACATTGGCTCTAATCCACTCAGCAGCCTTAGCAGACCGTAAGGGCCCGACACCTACCAAAATAAAAACTTCTTCATGGAGTCCAAGGTCTCGAACCCTCTCCATAAAAGCCTCAAAGAGAGGAACATCGAAACAGTACTGAGTCTGAATAAAATCGGCCCCTGCCTCTATTTTTTTCTTTAACCTAAGGGGTCGAAAATCTAGGGGGGGAACGAAAGGATTGGCGGCAGCCCCTAAAAATAACTTGGGGGGACTTTCTAACTTTCGACCGCTCAAAAACCTTGACTCGTCTCGCAAAATTTGAGCAGTCCTGAGTAGAGTCATCGAATCAAAATCAAAAACTGGCTTAGCCTCGGGGTGGTCACCCACCTGAACACCGTCACCCGTCAAACAGAGTACATTTCTAATACCCAAAGCTGCAGCACCCAGAAGATCCCCCTGAATTGCTATTCGATTTCTATCCCGGCAAGAGACCTGTAATACAGACTCATAGCCTGCGCTCTTTAACAAGGAACAAACTCCTACACTGGACATGTGTACATGTGCACCCGACGCATCCGTCGCGTTTATAGCGTCACAAACAGAGGCCAAAACCAAGGCCCGATCATAGACTTCATTTGGATCCGCAGTGTCAGGAGGATTCAATTCGGCTGTAACAGCAAAACGACCCGATTGTAATACGTGCTCGAGTCGAGAGCCGGATTGGATTTTTCTCTGACCCATTATTCCCATCCGGGTGGTGGCTTGACCTTATCCGTAAAGTCATTTATCCACGCCGAAGTCCCTTCTAGTTGACGATTTAGTGGAGGCAAAACCTTGAGAATCTCCGAACCGTAGATTGGCATTTTCCCTGACCTCTCCCAGGCTTGGACCCATACACAAGGCATGTCTGGAATAATTTCGCAATGGCCGTTTTCCCGCACTCCCCCACAGGGACCGTTTCGTAAATTTTTGGGACAAGTCATAGGGCAGGTCATCCCTGTAAAATGCAACACACACTGACCACACATCTGACAATCGAACACAATTCCTTTACTAAGTTTTTCTGCACGAATCAAAAAAGATTCCACCCAGCCTCCCGTTTTAAGCCAAGGTCGAAAAGGTTGTAAACAATGTTTAGTAACGGAATACAGACCCTCGAGAAAACGAGGATACTTTTGCAGACCTTTCACGTTTTTCTCAAAACTCCCAGAGGAAGGTCTTAGATGGATTCACAAGCAAAACAATTAGTTAACAATGTTGCGGGGCTTTCCATCAAAAAAAGACCTAATATTTATTATCGTTTCATCCACTAGTTTCTGTCTCGCCTGTAACGTTGACCAGGCGCTATGGGGTGTGATCATTACATTGTTTGCCTCCAGAAGAACATTTCCCTCAACTGGAGGTTCCGAAGTTAAAACATCAAAGCCTGCCCCAGCAATTTCACCACTGTTCAAGGCAGAAGCAAGCGCTTGCTCATTCACAATACCACCTCGTGCCGTATTAATAATTATGGCCGTAGGCTTCATTTTTTCTAAAGCCTCCGCATCAATTAAATTCCTGGTTTGCTCTACCAGAGGAGTATGGACCGTTATCACGTCAGACTCGCAGAGAATTGTTTCAAGATCTACATTTGTGTAGTTTGAGCCTGTAATTTCAACAATATCATAGACCAAAACCTTCATTCCAAAGGCCTCGGCAATCCGGGCAACTCCGCGGCCAATGGTACCAAAGCCAATGATTCCAATAGTTAAATCGTTGAGCTCAAAAGCGGGGTAATTTAACAGAGTAAAAGAGTTCGATTTTGCCCAATCTCCACCCATCACATCATTGTGGTACAAATAAGCTTTAGTGGCTAGGTTGAGAATGAGAGCAAAGGTATGCTGTGGAACAGTGTTAGCAGCATAGCCAGCCACATTACAGACCGCAACATTGTTTTCTCTAGCAGCACGCAAGTCGACATTATCGTACCCGGTTGCGATTTCAGCAACCAACTGCAGGGACTCCATTGATTCGAAGATCCGGGATGTTACTTTCACCTTGTTAGGAATCAATACGACAGTATCAGGATGCTTTTCGATAATTTCTTTCTCAGTTAAATCAGAATAACCAACGTATTTACCCAACTCTTTGAACCCAGACAGATCTAGATCGTCATTTAAACTTAGTGTGGATTCATCTGGGAAAACTACCTTCATCTTTCCAATTTCAGAACCCATAACACATACCTCTCTTAGAACTTACGTAGGGCTAATCACGGGAGCCCTATTTGATTTTCTGTTGATAGACAAACACCGACTTGATGGCATTAAAAAATATTTAATTCTCTTGAAAAGCATCTCCTGAAAAGCTTCACTTTTTAGTTGTGAGTTCTGAACAAGATACCATGATTCTTTAAATTTTAGGAAAACCCTAAGTTGAACCATTAAAACATTTCTCCTTTTATTTTATCCGTTTGCTAGGAATCATCTCAATAATGCTGAGGGATTCAAGGATCCAAAAAACAATGTAATGAATGCATGGAACAAGCTGATTCAGGTTGTTTTGGACTAGAGTGCCTGAAACCCTGATTGTTTTTAGTCCTAATTATCGACTCGCCAGCTTTGTTCCAAATTTTAGATCCTGTTTAGAAGTAGGACTTAACCTTACTTAAATGGTTAAATTTGTTAATAAAAAAAAACAGGGAAAAGATTATCTCACTTGCACAAATACTTAGTTGACAGTTGCTCCCTGTAGACTACTAAATCATGTTTCGAATTGCCTTTCCCCAAAATAGTCGAGGGAGTTTCTCAACGTTAAAAAATGTGCTCCTTATGACTGTTGTCGGATTAGGACTGATGTTTGTCTATTCGGTCAGCTTGTTCGCCAAGAATTCACCAGCATTGCACATCGAGAATTTATATAGCCCAAGGGATAAAAAAAGGCCTCTGCGACCTTCTACGAAATATATAGTTCTACACACAACTGAAGGACGTGAGGAGGGATCACTCAAAAAAATTCGACGTTTTGGGGAGGCTCACTATTTCGTGGGCCTAAAAGGAAACGTTTACAGAATTATTCACCGAACCAAAATTGCAACCCATGCTGGAAGAAGCTACTGGGAAGGACAGAAAGGAATAGACCATCATTCGATCGGAATCGAAGTTGTTGGTTATCACAACCGTGATATTACCTCTCAACAGTACTCGGCGCTAACTGAGCTCTTACGTCAACTCCGGTCTCTATACTCCATTTCTGATAAACAGATTCTGACTCATTCCATGGTTGCTTACGGGGCCCCCAACCGTTTTCACCGTTACTACCATCGTGGGCGAAAGCGGTGCGGGATGATTTTTGCTAGACCAGATGTTCGAGAACGACTGGGATTTCCAGACAAACCTTTTGAGGACCCTGAGGTTAAATCTAGACGTCTTCGTGTCGCTGATCCAGAATTACACCGGTTTCTGTATACAACAGTGCCAAACAGGCAACCGAAGAATTCTAATGTGATTGCTCGGGGTTTTTCGGCCTGGACGATTGCTCGAGAGGAATACGATAGTCCTGAAACACGTTACCACTTTCCTAACGGAACCACTCTGCGCGGAAATGAGATCGAAAGCTGGAACCAGATTCCAGTAGGCACCCAAGTCGAGATAGGAGAGCCAACTCCTAGTGTGAAATTCGAAGGATTTCTCGATGTCGGAAATTCACCCAAAGATGCTCATACTATTCTTGGTGATGTGTTTGCAGAAACTACAACTATTTACTTCCTTCCCAACGGCTCAATTCGCACTGGCAAAGAGATTCACAAAAATCCTGGGGATCGTTTACTACTATCGAGTTTGCCCCCAGGAACTCGAATTTTAGTGGGCTATGTTTATGGAGGTCACATTACTAACGAACGATTGCCTCATCAAATCGCTGGAATCAAATGGAATTATCCTTCCACTTTTTATCGATTGCCGGATGGAAAAATTCTAAGCGGTGACAAAATCGACCAACATTCTATTCCTCCAAACACCTTGGTCTTCTTTCAGAGCTAACAGAACAAGATCTCATCAGGAAATTGCTCTAACGGCCTAAAAACCCATGGGAAATCATTTCTCCTACATTAAGAAATTTGAAATCAGACTAAAAACAACGTATAGAACTAGCAACTAAGAGAAGCGTAAAGAGATACACACAAAAAGAGGTGGGGTGTTAAAAAGAAGGGTTAAATGTGCCAAAGAATATTTTGTTTTTTCGCCATGGAAAGTCAGCTTGGAATGACTTAAATCTCTGTGATCACGACAGACCGTTAGCACCACGTGGAGTTAAGGCTGCACGCCTAATGGGGAAATTCATCCAAGACGTCCAGCAAGTTCCTGATCTGATCATAACGTCTTCGGCAATTCGAACGCGATCCACAGCCCAGATTGCAATGAAAACAGGTGAGTGGGCTTCACAGCTAAATGTGGAACCCAGACTCTACGGAGCACATTACCCGATAATCGAAGAACTAGTTTGGATCCTGCCAGAAAATCTATCCAAAGTTATGTTCGTAGGCCACCAACCCACCTGTTCTGAAGCAATTTCTCATCTAACCGGTCAGATCAATATCAAATTCCCCACTGCAGCTATAGCTCAACTCAAATTCGAGGGGAACTCTTGGAAGGAAGTACAAGCTGCTAAGGGACAGCTACTCTGGCTGCTACCACCCCGCTTGCTGAAACACGTGGTGAAAATCTAGGGGAATTTTAAGCTCCCATACTGAGTAAAGGAACCAATTCAAGGTAAGTAGGGAGCCAATGTTTTTTGAATTTTTAGGAAGTGTGGATCTTCTTCCAATTCATCAGACATTTGGATGAATTCCGGGATAAACTCCTGAACTCTACCCATCTTGTCGATTAACAGTTCCAATTGCCCAAGATAGCGACCCCGCTCGACACTGGATAATAAAACAGCGTTGTTTATAATCCTAGGTTCGTGTAGGCGGTAGCCCTCTTCAGTGGTAAGAAATGCAATAATTTCAGAATGATTCCAGGCTAGCTTCTCAAAAGTTGTTACTGTTGACTGCTGGGGAATATCTGCCAAAACTATTAGAAAATCCGCTTCCTTTAAAACTGTGTCTATAATCCTAGACACGGCAAGGACTGGATCCTCACCTATAAAACCAGAGTTAGGCTTGACCTTTTCTGGATCACTAATCCCGAGAAAGCCAATGTCAATATTGATACTTTCTAACTCAACTTTCACAATCCTGAAACGCTCGGGGATGCGTCGATCAGAGTCTAAAGGAGACAGATTAGTAGAAATAAAGTGCCCATTAAGATCCGACGATGCAATTTGATCCCATAGAAATAGATCCGAAGGTGAGAGATTCACAACCTTCACAGGTAAATCTCGAATCGCGTTCAAAATTTCCGGATTCACGTAGCCAGCATTTGGTCCTCGCGGAAGCAATATCCCACCCAGATCTACATGAAGGACCTGTGACTTGCTCTTCTGTATATAGTTGGAAGCATAGGCGGATCGTTTTGCGAACCCTCCAGAAGGAACAGTACTACAACCACAGGGACCGTAGTTTCCCCGAACCAAACCTGTAAAAAAGATTGTGACCTTTTCTGCCTGTGTTTCCGACACTACTAACGTGTTTCCAATCATGGAAACCATTGCAAAAACTAGGAAAAAAAAGCTTGCTCGAACCTTTTTCCCCAGTATTTGGACCATTCCAGAAGAAAAGCTGCAAGAAAACCAGAAAAATTTCAAAACCTTTACTCGATTCGTTTGAGATCCACCAACCCAACCTTTTCAAGGTCGTGAACATATTGGTTAATGATACTCAAAGACACAGGCTGAGTAGCAGATGAAAGTGCGTTTCGAATTTCAAGTATAGAGCGCTTTCCGTCGATAAGATTAACCAAAAAATAGAAATTTAACCCGGTGAGCTTTACTGATGAATACCAGGAGCGATCGTCCTCACTCAAAAGTAATTCTGGAACCCCTTCTCCGAATGGCCCCCGGGTCAATCGACTGGGGATCACTTTTGAAGCTTGTCTTTCGGGTTCACTGAGGATGGTTGGTATGGGAAGACGCCCAGCCCGCTGGTAAAAAATAGCATGAAGGGTGCGCCTTTGTAGTTCAGCTTGACCTTCTAAAGTCTGTCTCCACGTATCAACCAAACGAAGGGTCAGCTCAAAGGGAGCAAAATCCAGGACACTCTTTAGGGCCATCGTTTCCCTTTCAAGGGCAAAGTCAATAACTCTCTTAGCATCATGATATGTTACTTCTAGTATCTCGATAGGAGATTCTAGAATCCAGGAAACCGCCTTTCTGGTATCTTGAATCAATCTTGCTTGAGCATTTGCTGCCACAAGATTAGTAAGATCCAGGCTTTGATCGGCCGTAAGAGTAGCCAGAGTCCAGAAAACTGAGGTGGCTATCAATTCTGCTCTTTCTAATTCTAGTGCGTCAACTTTGTCAGGGGTATCTTCAGTCGTTTGATTAGTGTAGTCGGGCCAATGCCCAATCATCATAGCAGGTACACTTACGGCACCATCGTTGAACACGATATGATCGCTACCGCCACTGAAGGGAGTTATACGGTAATTAAAGTTGTTAGAACTTCCCCCTGGATTGGAAATCCCTTGAGTGTCAACCCGATCAGCAACTAGAGAAGTCAGGTCCGCAAACACGCTACTAATAGTTGGCGGTGTCCATGTAATGTTCATCTTGGTCTGTAAAAGATCCAAATTCTGACCAACCATGTCTAAGTTGAGATTAGCCAACACCTTCCCCCCTAATCTTGGACCCTTTAGTTCTGGGTGAGCATCAAGATATGCCATGGTTCCATACAGCTCAGGAACCCATAGGAAACGGATAGTTCGTTTAGGCCGTGGAAGCTTTCCAAGATTGATCAGTTCATTAAGTGTGCGGGCAATATCTAGCAGGGCTGCACTACCACTGGCATTGTCATTGGCTGATTCTTTGGGATTATCTAAATGGGCAGTAAAAACAAGCTCCTGTCCTGAATCCTCAGTCCCAGATATTAATGCAACGACAACATCCATTCTCCAGGGTTCCAGACCCCTCCCCTCTATTTTCCCATCCAAAACAACCTTTTGGTTCTTTGTGAGAAGATCTTTTAGCGCTCGTCCCTGGCGGTTACTAATGTTAAATCCAAATTTCACATCTGGGATTTCCTCTGTTCTAGGCCAAATTCCATTCGATCCAATCATGTCTGGATGCTCGGAAGCCCGGAAGTCATCAAGGTAACAAACCACTGCAACAGCACCATACTTCAGAACTGCAAGACGATGGACTCGACTTCCACTACCCGTTGCCAAAACGAATTTCCCTTTAACATCCTTTCCGCTGTACTCAGAATCAAGAGTGCCAGTCCCAACGTCTACCAACTCTGCTTGTGCTTCACCAGCATTTGAATAGCTCATTACACTCATCCCAATCTCGGGATATCTAACCAGTAGCTCATCAGTTGGTTCGATCATACGCAGTTCTGCCGATGTAATGTCCCAACCTGATGGAGACTGCCAGGTCTGATAAATTAGTTTTCCGTCAGAGGGAAAACTCTCAATCCAGGCCTGATTATCTTGGAAACCAAACTTTCGGAGTGTGCCCAAAATGTATTGTGCAGCATCAGAATATCCACGAGACCCCAAGATGCGGTGGTGGCGAGTTATTTCAATAACGTGGTCTCTCGCCAATTTTCCAGACAATTCATCTCTCAGAATTCCAAAAACTTCCTCCGAAGGAAGTTTGAGTTGAGGCTTTACTGCCATAAGAGAGCAAATGCCCAGAATCACAGTTACTACACCAATTCCCCACCTCATGTCTCTAACCAAAATATTTGATCCCCTTAGCATCATCCTGACAAGAACCTGCTTCAAGATTCAGTAAGCTTCCCTGTTTTTTGTAAAAATAGCTGATAGAAGTTTATCATTGACAACAAGATAGTGCTTAGACGGAACAGTTCTCTTAAGCTCTCAATAACCAGACTTTCATCACAATATATCAAGAGTTAACTAGTGCACTCTCTCAAAAAAACGTTCTAAATCCCATTACCAAATCCTAAAATTAAAGTGTTAGATTACACGATTTCGGTACAAGGTTGGATCTACCACAGAAGCCATAGCTTCCGGGTCAATGGATGGATAGAGAAAGCTTTCAATTTTTAACGATTCTCGCTGTGGGTTTGCAATTACCTCAGCATAATCCATATTCAAAACACTAAAATTTGGCTTTTGTTTAAACCATTGCTCTAGGGAGCTAAGGTGCTTCTCAAAGAGGGTCTTCACTGTCTCATCATTCCCTCTGACAAATTCTCCCCTACGTACTAGCATTTTGTTTTGGGAATAGATCACTTCTATTAAATCGCGGTTCATGAAAAGCACCTGGTAGGTATTATTGTCCGGCAGTTCATGGAGGAGGTGTGAAACAATTTTGACAGCCTTACCACGAGCTTTTTTCAGCCAAGATTTCTCGTTTCTAACACCCAGATATTTGGCTTTTTCTATCTCAAAGTATCCTTTAGGATTATCCTTGTCAGGAACTCTTAAAGAGTCTGTCAAAAGAGGAATCCCTCCAGCTTCCAACATCCTCATTGCCATAGACGTTCCCGAACGAGGCAATCCGGACACTACGATAACTGGATCCCCATGGCAATGCCTGAACAAGAACTCCTTGAACTTCAACAGCAAGAAAGCACTCCTTCAAAACAATTATATCGCCACACCCAAAGGTCGTTTGCAAACAAAAGCTGTCCCCAAAGAAACTACGAAAAAAACCCAAAGCCAGTGAAGCTCCCACCCAAAAACCTGAATTGAAAGGGAAGGATAGATCACTTCGATCTTTGACAACTGGAAAGAATGTGGGAAAGGCTCTTCACCGTAATAAAAGAGGACATCGGAAAAAATAGAAGATTTGAGGGGAGAGACTTTCTGCCATTTAGTTCCTACATAGAGTTCTTTGTTGACTATCTGGTTTCCTACATGAAATTTCAGAAAATGCTGTCCGGCTTCTTTTAGACGAATCCTCCAAGCGATTTCACCCAAACTAGGAATGTTTACAGGAAGTGTTTCTATCACGACTGAAGAAGGAACTTCTAAATTTACCTCCTCTAAAAGGTCTGGATTTTTAAAGGTAGCCTTAAGGAGAGTGACCTCTTCCGGAAGGAATGGGCGAAAACTAAAGTTATAATTTAGCTGTATTAGAAGAAACATCATCGGCGTCGACAAAACCAACATTGGCAACAAAGAATAACCCATATAACGTAGCGTATATTTTAGTGTCTTCAGTTGTAGGCGGAGAACTGTCTGCAGGTCATGCTGATAAAGCCTAATACCTATTAAGTTACCTCTGATTTTATCTCGCGCCTTGACAATTTCTGATTGGTTGGACACCAGCTTGTAACCCCAGACAATGGAAACACCTGTCAAGAAAGAAATAAATACTAACCCCCAAACTGGCTCCAAACTTTGAAAAGGCCATAGAAAAAAAGAAAGAAAAGTCTCCACAAATCCATTGATGCTGTATGCGAGTTTAATCATGTTTCACTCAGTCAATAACTACTTTCGGGGCTTAGATAAAGAAAAACTAAAAAATCTCAACCTAAAATATCTATGAAATATACCCAAGCCCTTTGAGTCTCTTTTTTATTTCCTCTTCAGAGGAAGCACCTTCTAGTTTGGATAACTCTTTTTCAAGGGTGTGTTCCACAAACTCCTCAACCGAAGAATAACCAGAAACACGAGAATGCTTTTTGATTTTTTCCATCAAATGTTTTTTGATTTTTATCTTGGGACTAAACATAATTACTTCCTCAGAGAATAACTAGCCAAACAAGTTGAATTCCTCAAGCTCTGTTGCATACCACCTGATCTAATCTTTGTCTTCTAGGCAGTCTTGTCCAATCATTTCTGGGAGCTTTTCCACGCCAAACTCGTCTAGAACTGCAACGGTCAGGTCATACAGTGCCGGATTGGATATTTTGATTTTTCGATTACTTAACAAAACACCTGGGACTAAACGATAATCGATACTATGGTCACCACTCCAGGCATTATGGTTATCCTCAAAAACTTCTGTAGTGAACCCTCCAAGAGGACTCTCCCATGAAGTTCTATATCCTCTTCTGTATCCAACAATTAAATCGGGACCATGATTTTCCAGTAATTGCCTAGGTTTTCTTCTGACAAAGCTAACTGGAAAGTTGCCGTTTCTCAGGTCTGTCATCGACATAAGATCTCTTTCAAGCCGACTCATAAGCCCTTTGTAATCTTCACCTTTCAAAACAATTCCCTGGCCTTCCCTTCCTTTGAGATTTATGTAGATACCGTTTAGGCCTAAAGAGTAAGCAGAGGTCCTTGACCAGTCCACATTGGAAAACAAGGGAAAATTGTGTTTTTTAGGGTCCTTAAGGTGAATGTAACCGTTTTTCAACAACCATGAATTTAAATTCACCTGCCAATAAAAAGGAGCAAATCCATGATCGGACATTACTATCAAGGTATCTTCTTTCTCTAGTTTCTCACGTATAAGTCCTAGAGCTTCATCCATTTCCCGATACAACGTCTTGATAGAATCCTGTAGGCCCGGATCATTGACGTAAGCGGGGTGTTTTGGATCAAAATACCTCCAAAGCATGTGACTACCCTGATCGACTGAAGAAAAATAAAAGAATAAAAGACCTTCTTGAAACCGCCCTAACAGGTGGCGAAGAGCCTTCATCTGTTCAACGTAAACAAATTGTGATTGCTCCCAGAATTCTTTTCCAGAAAAAACTCCTGCTGAAAAGGCTTTAGTATCCTCTGGAAGCTCCTGTGTATAGAAATGTCCCAGTTTTTGGAACAATTGCTTAGACCAATTGTTCGGTGTTGAGATTTGCATAGCTGGATCTTCTGGATTAATTTGAAGTGGCGATACGTAAAGCTCAAAGTCTGGCTGCACTTGTTTTAAATAAAAGCGAGCTGTGGCGCTAACCGAGACCAGGTAGGGAATCGCTTCAAACTCTAATAAAATCCAATCACTCCACTCACCCTCTTGGAGAACAAATTCTTGTCCCTGAACTTCCAATTTCGCAGATGGGTTTTTAGGGTCCACGAAAACCTTGAAATCAAGACCCAGCTTAGCTCTATGATGGGTTTCATTCGTTTTTGAAAGTGAAGAAAGTGTTTCTTTTCTAAATGGGTTATCTGGACCTTCCAATCGTAAATATAACCTATTGTTGATGACTGCCACCCTATAAAATCGGCCACCACTAATACGAGATGCCTGAGGGGGAGGGCTAGTGGTAAAAAGAGTAAAGGTGCCACCCTGAGTACCCAAGAGATCTGGAGTACCCATCCCAGACAAAGAGTATCCAGGAGAATTGGGTGGAAAATTCACCGGCATTCGAAATATAGTGGTTGGCACACCCTGCTTTTCAAGGATCTCCCAAAAAGAAGTACCTTTCCTTAACTGTTTAATGGATGCCCTCTTTAAAGGAAGAACCCAAGAACCAAGAGAGATAGAGACATCTGAAGGAATTGACCTAGCGATTGAGAACTCTGGCAAATAAGTGACAGGGTCTCTATGGATAAAATCGAAAATCCCGTGTCCAGAGGAATCCAACCCTGTAATGAAAGTAGACCAAGCCACAGGACTTAGGGGAGGCATGGTTGTGGTCAAACGCGCCATATCTCCCTCTTTGACCAAAGCCTTGAAATTAGGCAGCAGTTCCTCATCCATGAATTCCTCTAGAATCGTTGGATCTAGGCCATCAATGCCCAAAATAAATACTCGTCTTGAAGGAGTTGCCTGACTCGAACAAACTGTAAAAACAATCAGGACGAAAACCCACACAATATACTTGTTCATTTTCAATTCTCGTCGTTCTCCGTTTTTCGGTTACAAAGGAATGGATTGCCGTCCATCCACTTTGGGATGGGAACTCCAAAGAGATCCAAAACCGTGGGTGCTATGTCCGTGATTTCGATGTGAGTTCGATCAATTTTGGAATTGCAGAAAAGAATTCCCGGAACTTCCGGGGGATTAATGCAGTGATCCCCGCTCCAACTTTTCAGGTTGTTTTCGAGAACTTGATCTGTGACACCACCAGTCACAGAAAGCCAAGATGCACGGTAACCTGTACTGAAACCCACTACTAGATCTGGGCCATCAGCCACGTACGGACCAGAATAAACTTTATGCGTATCATAAACTTCTCTGATTGCCAATTCTCCTGTCTGATCATCCCTCAGGCCTTTCAGCTTGGAACAAAGCTCTTTTTTCAACTTTTGTGTGTCGCAACTCGGAACTACTCCCTGACTCTCTCTCCCTGCTAAATTCAAGTAAATACCTCCCAGGCCTACCGCGTAAGCTCTGGTTTTTTCCCAGTCCACATCATGAAACCATTCCTTCCCATGAGGGGATTTATTCATAGTTAGATAACCGTTCTGATACAACCAAGTATTGAGGTTAACCCCTCGACGAAAGGAGTTAAAACCATGGTCAGACATTACTATGACTAAAGTTTCATCATCGATTTTCTCCAATGTCTGACCAAGAAGCGTGTCCATCCTACGATACAGATTCCGAATTTCATCTCTATGCTCCTTAGTATCTTTCACCGTATTGGCAGGATGATCTTCCTCAAGATAACGCCAAAACATGTGTTGAATTCGATCGGTGATATCGAAAACACAGACTATCAATCCTTGTCTTGTCTGATCGAGGGCATCAAAAAACATTTTTTTGCGCTCTTCGTGGACCAAAAATGCTTGCTTTAAAAAGTCCTTTTCGTCCAAAACTCCTTCATTGAGAGCCCAAGTATCTTCAGCAAGTCCCAAAGTGCAAAACTTTCCCTGTGTTTTCGAAAGATACATGGAGTAGGTTGCAGGATGGGATATCGGCAAAACTGGTCGATCCGGAGCAATATTGATAGGACCCATGTAGAGCTTCAAATGCGGTGAAGTTTCTAGGAGAAGAAACCGACACATGCCATGCACATTGATGCCTAGACCAGCTCGGAATTTGAGTGGAATCCACTCGCTATATTCTCTAGTTAAGAGCTTGTACTCCTTTTTCCCTATCCTTAAACAAGCATCGCAATCGTTCAAACCTATCTTAATCTGTAACGAAAGTTTCATCGTCCTTACCGGCTTTCTAATCGGATTCTCTGGACCAAGAATAAAGGTTTTAAACAAACCTTTATTTCCTTTCACCAAAATCCGTTCTCCTCCCGTAAATGTCTCTACCTCTCTGGGATCACTGCTATAGTAGGAAAACGTTCCCTGAGTTCCCCGAAGGTCTGGCACAGACATCGCCGAAAGCAACACTCCCCGAAACTTTTCTGGAGGAAAGCTAGTTGGAACACGAATTATGTTACTGAATATCCCAGAATCACCCAATATTTTCCAAAAAGACTGGCTCCTACGTTCGGACTTAATTAGGGGTTTGCTCAAAGGTATCCTGTAAGATCCAATCTTTAGACTCCGCCTAGGGGGTTCAACCCGTGCTGAGCAAAGTTCGGGCAAATAAGACTTGCGGTTGGGAACAAGAAAGTCAAAAACTCGATGCTTACCAGGATTGCAACCGGTTTGAAAGCTTGCCCAAGCTACAGGTGATTCAGCGGGTAACGAAGTCTGAAGGCGAGTATATGATCCATCTCTACGAAGTCGAGAAAAATTCGGCAAGTCCCCTTCTTCCAGAAATTTTTCGGTAAGTTGAGGATCCTGACCATCTAGTCCCAAAATTACTACTCGCCGGACTCGACTTTTCCCCAAAGCTATTCGTCCGCGAAGTTTGTGAATCATCCAACGAAGTGGCCAAGTCACAATCGTTAAAAAAGCTAGTAAAAAAGTAACAATTACAACCAGAAAAGAGGAAACAAAGGCCACGCCTGCCCCGGGTCCGATATACGCATTTACTGGCAAAGAAGTACTTAGATAGACCACCAAAAAAAGACAAAATATCCTTCTCAGGCGGCTATTTTTTCTGACTATCAGTTTGCTAGTTCTCAACATGCTTTAATGTTATTAAATTAATCTCAAACTCATCTTGTTAATAGAAAACTTCCTTTTCAGACTTGGAAAGCCGTCTCGACAATTTTACTGCGGGATCCACTCCCCCAAGATGGCCTCTATTGCTACAATCCCTAGGGTCATCAGCATTCACCGACTTGATACATAGGAGCACCCCGTTTTTTAGTTGGAACTGAACAAAAAATAATTGGCATCAACAATAAGAGATATCTGTTATTTTGAGGCACTCTTAGAAAAAACCCTCAGATCCTAGCCAAGAAGCTGTACTTGGAGGGGTTTCAAACAACATCCCGCTGAAAACAAACAATGACGGTTTTCTGGAAAACCTTTATTAGAGTCCAGTTTCTTCCACAACATAATAATTTTTTAGGAGGATGACTGTTGATGTACTTTACCAGGAAGCGATTCTAACAGAAGTTTTGTATAAGGATGTTTTGGGCGATGCAAAACAGTCTTGGTGTTCCCTTCCTCTACGATACATCCTTGCTTCATTACATATACACGGGATGTTATATAGCGTACAAGGGCCAAATCGTGCGAAATAAACAAGATCGCAAGATCCCGTTCGGATTGAAGCCGATTTAAAAGATTTATTAACTGAGCCTGTGCAGACTGGTCGATGGAAGAAGTCGGTTCATCCGCTATAAGAACTTTGGGTCCTGGGGCAAGAGCACGAGCAATGCTGACCCGCTGACGCTGACCACCTGACAATGATCTTGGATACCGCTTGGCTTGAGAGGCTGTTATGCCAATCGATTGCAACAGATCGAATGCTGCTTTCTTCCCTTGTTTTGGCGAAAGTTTTTTCCAGACCTGAAAGACTTCTGCCACTGTTTTCCAAGCCTGTATCCGGGGATTGAGTGAGGAATAAGGATCCTGGAAAACCATCTGTATTTTCCAGCGCTCATTTTTTGGAATTTCCTTTTTTGAATTAGAACTCAGAACTAGAGTCTCTTCCAGTGACACCGCCCCCACTCTGATAGGCTGGAGCCCCACTAAAACACGGGCTAAAGTTGTCTTGCCACTGCCACTTTCCCCCACTATTCCGACAATTTCACCTGAGTTAATGTACATAGATGCAGACTTTACTGCTTCAAACGCATTTGAGCCCTGACCAAACTGGACTGTAATGTCCCTGCCCTCAAGGAGTGCCCGATTCATGCATTCCTCTCTAGAAAATCGGCACGCAAACAGGCCGTTTGTTGACTATTTACAGCCTTTAAAGAAGGCTGGACTCCTTGTTTGCACAGTTCATCCACCAACGAACAGCGGGGCCAGAATCGACATCCTGTAGGCCAGGCCCCTACTGAAGCTGGGTCTCCAGGAACTGCTTCTAATTCTTTTCCAACCGTTGCCAGATCAACCCGAGAGGCAAGAAGGGCCTTGGTGTAAGGATGACAAGGATTTTCAACCACAGCATCAATAGGGCCAATCTCGACTGAGGCCCCAGAGTACATAACCATGACGCTATCACAAACTTCTTCAACCACGGCTAGATCGTGTGACACGAAAATAAGTGCCATGCCCAACTCCTTGTGCAAGCTATTAATCAGGGCAAGAATCTCACTTTGAATGGTGACATCCAACGCTGTTGTGGGTTCATCAGCAATCAGAATATCAGGTTTTTGAGCAATGGCAGTGGCAATCATGACACGTTGTCTCATTCCTCCAGAGAGTTGGTCAGATCGCGCATCCAAAACCGCCACAGGTCGATCAATATGCACCTGTTCTAGAAGTTGTATTGCTTCTTCTTCAGCCTCTTTTGGAGCAAGTTTTCTGACCACCCGAATAGCCTCTAATAGCTGTGTCCTAACAGTTAGAACAGGATTGAGCCCAGCCAGCGAGCTCTGCGGTACGTAACCGATACAACGACCCCTAATTTGTCTCCAAGTAGACTCGTCAACACCCGTCAGGTCCTGTCCCTTAAAAACAATTTTTCCCCCTGAAACAACTGCCCCATGCCGGCTTAGCGTTCCGATTAGAGACCGACACAGCATGGTCTTTCCCGAGCCTGATTCCCCAACAATACCCAGTGATTGGTCACTACGAAGCTGAAAATCAGCTGTCTCTATTAAATTTAGCATTGGCCCTTTCACTTGAGGCACACTGATACACACTCCTTCTACTTCCAGAATATTAGCCGTTTGACCGAGTGAGGCTTTCGATTTCATGGTTGGTTTTTCTTTACTTCTGACCACTATTTCATTTTTCTCCAGCGTAACGTCCTACCAAACCATGGGCAAGCAGAGCAACACCGATTGCAGCAAGAGACAAAGCAAGCCCTGGAAATACTGTGATCCACCAATGTGTCTGTAAATAAACACGTCCGTCTGCCATCATGGCACCCCATTCAGCCGTGGGGGGGCGGACTCCAGCACCTAGGAAAGACAGTGCCGAGACAGCGAGCACAACGATAACAAAATCGCTTAATCCATAGGCAATTGTCTCACTAAATACATTCGGAAGAATGTGTCTGACCAAAACTCGAATTCTTGAATATCCAAGGACTCTTGTTACCTCGACAAAATCGGATCTCCGTAAAATCAGCGCTCTAGCTCGAGCAATTTTGGCATAACGAGCCCAGTTAACTGCCGTTAAACCAATGAGTAGACCACTGACCCCCGGACCCATGATTGCAACAATCGCGATCACAAGAACGATAAAAGGAAATGCATTGATGGCGTCAATCAACATCAGCCAGAACCAAACCACCAGCGAACTACGAGTTGTCCCCAAAATAGCACCCAGTAAAGTCCCAATGAACAACGGACCTGCCACCCCTATGAGGGCCAGCATAAGATCTAACCTTCCTGAAGCAAAGGTCCGCGTGAACACATCTCGGCCCAGCTGATCAGTTCCAAAAAAATTGGAAAGGCTGGGAGCAGACAAGGGTTCGCTTACGCCAACCAGAGGATTATACGGACTAAAAAGGGGGACCATGATGCTGAGAAATACGATCATCATGACAATAGCGAGACCACAGATCGTTGAATGGTTAAGATCTTTGACAAACGCTATCTTTGACAACTTCATGAAATTTTAGTCCTAGGATCAATCCATCCACACAACATATCTGATAAGAAACTAACGATGACTACAATGAGGGCAAACACAAGAATGATGCCCTGGACTAGAGGATAGTCTCGAAGCAGCACCCCTTCGACCACCAGGGCCGTACCCATTCCTGGAAGATTGAAAACAATTTCAACCACTACCGTGGCACTCAACAATTGGCCAATGATGTAACCCAGAAGCCCAATAGTTGGGGCAAGTGAGGGTCGCAAAAGATAACGCCAAACCAACACAGATTTGGGAAGCCCTCTGACAATAGCTGTTTCCACAAATTCCTGCTCCATAGTATCCACAATCGAACTCTGCAAGACTCTTGAAAGAATAGGAACCAACGCCCCACTCATGGTAAGAGCAGGCAACCACAGATAATATAGATTTCCTGGAAACCCTGGATTATAGCCTGCTACTGGCGCCAGCTTTAATTGAATGGCAAAAAAAAGAATCAGTAGCAAGCCTGAATAAAAACTGGGAGTGGCCAGAGAAATAGAGGTGAAAACGCGGAAAGCATGGTCAAACCAAGTTCCTCTATAAATTGCCGCAAGAATACCCAAAGGAATTGCCATCAAGAGTGACATTGCAATTGTTACAGTGATTAACCAAGCTGTTAGCGGCAGTGTTCGAGCAACCACTGCATTGACACTTTGCCTAGTTAACAAAGAAGTTCCGAGGTCTCCGTGTACTACCGAGCTTAGATAACTAATAAATTGATCAAACAGACTTCCCTCAAGACCTAGAATTCTCCGGTATTCAAGAACCAGCTCCTCTGTAGCCGCTTCACCCAATAACATTTCCACTGGATCACCGGGAATTAGGTGGATCAGAGTAAAGGTCACCACCAAAACACCCATAGTTGCTAGTAGTGCTCTAATTAAATTCTGAAAAGCCCTAGAGTTTAGGAAAGAAAGATATGTGCCCAACAAGAGAAAGCCGGTTTGTTTAGAAGGTAAATTTACATTATTCACGAACAGCCGATCCGCTGTCGACTCCCTGCAATTCAGATATTGTTGCTACCATAGGGTTGGTACCCGGGGGGAGATTTTCTTCAAATAAAATGTCCCGACGAATTCGACTTCCCACTAACAGTACCCGCTCCGACACTGGAATGATGGGCATTTCCTCAAGTGCTAAATCCTGAGCTGCATGGATTAGCTCAATTCTCTGATCGAAGTTTTTTGACTTAGAAGCAGCATTGACCAGAGATATCACCTCTGGACTATTATAGCGAAGAACCTCAGCCCAAAACGTACCAGGAATCCACATATTTCTAAAAAAATTTATTGGCCCTGAACTATTTCCAGAAAAAATCATTTCGAAGCGTCCCGCACGAGCATCGGAAGTTGCCACAGAGTCCTCAACGGGACTAACTTGAACTTCGATTCCCAAGTCTTTTAGGTTAGAAGCAATGACAAGGGCCGCATCTGTCCATCCAGGTCGCTGTCCATAACTATGAAGAATTGTTCTAAATCCCTTGGCAAAAGGCGTCTGAGCCAACAGTTCTCGAGCAGCCTCGAGGTTTCTTCTGCCCTTAAAGGGAAGGTTGTCCAGACCTTCTTTCGGTCCAGGATATTGAAACCCTTTAGCAGGAGTTGAAATTCCACCAAAAGCTTTCTGGTTGATCTCCTCCCGGTTTATCGCCAGCGAGAATGCCTGCCGGACTTTTGCATTTCGCAAAGGATGATTAGATGGTAACCCGTGATTGACACCGAAGAAGTATTGTCCATTAAGAGGCACCTTATGTGTTGTTACCTCTTCAGGCATTAAGGCTTGAGCTGATACGGGAAGTTCATAGACATAATCGATGGAACCTGAAACCAATTGCAACACTCGCGAAGTTGGATCGGGCACCGATACTAGCTCAATTTGGTTAATCGCCATAGCACCTCGTACATAATGCGGATTGGCTTCAATAGTCCAGGTCGAGGCACCGGGAATCCATTTTTTTAGAACATAAGGTCCTGCACTGACGGGGTGCAGAAAATAATCAGGGTCATTTTCAATTTTCGACTGGGGGTGAATCACCATGGCCATATGGGCTAGTGCCAAACGCAGGTCAATATAGGGTTGCTTTAAACGAAAAATAACAGTGCGATGATCAGCAGCCTCAACGCTATCAATGGGCAACAGTAATGTAGGAAAAAACGGGCCTGGAAAATCTCGATTTCTTGTATAAGCAAATACTACGTCCTGGCTCGTAAGCTTTGTCCCATCTGAATATACAATGTCCTCCTTAAGTATAACTTTAGCCTCTAAACCATCTTCGGACACCTTCATGGATTCGGCGAGCTCAGGCTCCACAGACCAATCCCGGTTTAATTTAAAAAGACGGCCTGCAGTTAAATAGATAGTTATAATGTCAGACTGTGGAGCCGGTTTTACAGGATCAAGATTTAACAACTTTGAACTAAGGCTTATGGTAACCGACGGTAGAGGGAGATCTTGGTTGGTAATTGCCTTCTTTGACGGGACCTTGACCGTAGGACTGCATGCTTGAAACAAAACCAGTGGTAATAACCAGGTGTAACTAAAAAATCGTCTCATGCAACTTTGATTTTAATGGAGGGAAAAACAAGTTTAAACCCATCCTAGCTCAGATAGGACAAAAGACTTTCTTTTCGGTCTCAAAAAAGACCGATTCTGTTCAAGGCTCCCTAAATGAGTTTCTTAATGTTAACCATAGGAAATCAGTAAAGAAGACACTACTCTATCAGAATCATATTGAGTTAGTATTTAATTTAGCGATTCGTCTACTAAAGGAAACTTGTTCCAACACTATCGCCAACAAAAAAATAATTTTGGAACACGTGAGCTCACCAAGTAATTTCTCCTCCTAACCTAGAGCAGCTTAGAAAAATTAGTTAGTTAATACAAGGCAATGGCTCTACCCGTTCCACCATGGCTATCGCGAATCCTAGGAGCAGCAAAAAGAAAATATGCCTTGGAAGGTAAAGTTCCGACATTAGTCAGGTACTCTACCCCTACCATCCCACGACTGCCCAACATCCAGTAGGTCATTAGTGCGTTTTTGGGATCGACACCCCCTAGCGTGGGCCCATCAGTTGCAACACACTGAATTCCCTTGTTTGCCAGGTATTTAATGGCATCCGGTCCTGGTGCCGGCCATCCTTCCCTTTCTCCGTTGATAGGCTCTACAAGACAAGCCCGATCCTGAGGAAAAGGCTTCAAATAAATATCACTATATCCACTGTTAAAAATAACCACAGTGCCTGGTTTAAGTTCACCATGTTCCTTTTCATGTTTTTTTATATATTCTGGGCTAATCACTGGAGATGCAGGCCAACTCAACTTATTTGTTGAGCCGATCAAAGGTTTAACGTCAATGACCCGAGCCCAACCACTAGTCTGGGAAAGTGGAACCTGTTCCGTAGTCACATCGCTGATACCCCGACTACCATATATCTCCTCGTACTGCTCCAACCATTCCTGTATCTCCAATGCATAATCGCTGTTATCAAACCCTTCTCTGGGTAACGCATAGCTCGGGGGAACCAGATGAGTTCCAACATGACTGTCAAAGGCACGCTGATGCTGTGGGGGGGTAAAAGGAAGTGGGAGAACATGCTGATAATAGGGATAGCGAGAATTCCCAACACCTGGGCCAGGCCACCAAACCGGTAGATTTTCCGACAGTTGCACAGATAAATCGAGAACTCTTTTACCACGAGCTGCATTAACAAGCCATTTAGCAAGTGGAGACCCAACCACAGTAAAGGCACGGATTTCGGCACCAATACCGCCTCCATGCTTGGGAGGCAACTGGGAGTAAAATGCCCCCACAGTCGGAATATTTCCTAAGTTAGTAACACCTTCTGCCCAGATCATTCCATATTTCAGGCCAGCGGCATGGGTTTCCAACACCAGAGGCCCTATTGGTCCCATGCTTACACCATCTGTACCAGCAGTCATTACACCTAGACTTCCAAGATAATCCATGGCTTCAGGGTCTGGGGCGGGCCAGGCCTGTGATTTTCCTTCTACAGGCTTAGCAATAAAACGTCGTCCTGCCGGTAGTGGCTGATAGTAGCGATCACTGTAGCCACTGTGAAAAAGGACAACGTCTCCAGCTCCGAGTGAGCGGTTCTTCTGTTCCCAAGACACAATATGTTCTTTTTTAATGAGCGGACTCTGACCCAGAGCTGAATCATCCAGAAGATGACGGACGTCAATCACACAGGCCTCTCCTGTAAATTGCCAGATGGGAACTTTTTCTGGCGTGATCATAGCTGTCTGACCAGGAACCGGACCATGCGCCGGAGAATCGAATTGGGACCCAGTATTTTCATCTAGCGTAATAATGTCGCTATTGTAAGGACTCAGCGGACCAATCCGGAGGTAGTGGTTGATGTGGAAAAGTGGAAATATATTAGGCCAAGTACACGGAAATTCAGGAGCCACTAGCAGAGAGTGATCTACAAACTGGACCTCAGAGGGAGTGACGGAAAGTGCCCCATTTGAAGGCCCAGATATGGTTAGCAGGAGCAATGTAAGAGCCAGTACGGAGTTTGCGTTTTTTCTGGCAATCCTTTTCATTGTTTACAGATCATATACTATCTTGTTTCCAGGTTCATAAAGTTATCTAGGCAGTTATTCAGAGATTGTAATCCCCAGTGATCTTGCTAGGGTTTCCAACTCTTTCCAAAGTTTTGCAGGAATAGGAATTCCATCCTGCAACCTGGAAGCACGTGTCCGCAACTCCGGATCTCCAGGAATAAGAACCTCTTCAAATCCCGGTGCTGGAGGCACAGACTTCACACGCTGTTTCAGGCGGTCCGCCCGATCAGCGTAATCGGGAAATGATTGGAAAAGATCTGCTCTAAAAACAATCATAGTTGTACCCGAATGACTAAAGTAGAGGCCTCCACGGTTGTCCTGGGAAAACCGGGATGACCCTGTAAAAACTCGACTTAGCCATTCAGTCGCCATCAATAGTGAATAACCTTTATGCTCTCCAAAGGGTAGCTGACCACCTCCCTCTAAAACATCATCTGCATTTTGGGAGGGATTACCTTCTTTATCAACGATCCAGCCTTCAGGTATTTTTTTCTTTGAGCGCTGAGCATTGACGATCTTCACGCCCGACGATGCAGCAGTTGCAAAATCGAACAGCATGCGAGGCTCGTTTCCGGCAGGAAAACCCATTGCTATAGGATTGGTTCCCAGAATCGCCTTCCGACCTCCATGCGGGACAACTACTGGCCTGTTTTCAGAAAAACCACCTGCTGAGATCATAGAGATCATCTTTTTAGAGGCTGCCATTTCTGCGTATTCACCAAGACGACCAATGTGGTGACTCTCTACGATTCCAACTAAAGCCAGGTCGTACTTGGCGACTTTGGCAATAGCCTTTTCCATTGCGAACTTTGCCGCTACTTGCCCGAAGGTCCAGTTTCCAGTTACTAATGCACTGGTAGCTGTTTCTTGTAGAATTTCGGGCTGCGCGGCAGGAACCAGTTCTCCAGCCTGGATGGCAGAAATATAACCTGGCAACTGCCAGACCCCATGTGTGTCTACCCCACTGAGATTAGCTGAAACTAAATGTTCAGCTACCACCTTGGCGTTTACCTGATTGGCATTTGCAGCCATTAATATTTTGGAAACCAGTTTTTTGAGTTCATAAGCATCTTTGTACATTCTTGGACCCTCAAGACATTTATTAGGTACAATTCTTAACAGAATCTGTGCAAAGCTTAAATAGAGGATCATATGAAACAAAAACTTATACCTTTAGTTTCAATTGCAATAATACTTGTAGAAGTAGCTCTTGGAGCACAGAAGTTTTGGGAAAAGAAAGAATTCCCCGACTGGAACAAAAAAGAGACCCAAAAGATGCTAAAAAAATCTCCCTGGGCTCGTGCTATCCCCGTCCGTCTTAACCAGAATCTACAGGCTTTTGTTTTAGCTAATAGCCGTGGCATGTCTGGTGTTTCTGCAAGTAGCCGTGGAAGTACTGCTGAAAGGGGTGTCGCCTTTGGGAACCCAGGAGGAGGGGGAGATCCTAGAAGCCACTCTGGTGCTCCACCATCCCGCAGGGGCTCACCCTCAGGCCTAAGTGTTACGGTGCGCTGGTGCAGCTCTTTACCGATCAAACATGCCTTTGCGACACACCGCTATGGAAGTGAGGCACACGCAGACAAGGAGTTGCTGATTGAGGAAACCCATTACATGATCGGTCTCTCTGGATTAATTGGCCTTTTCTTTATTGATGAGCCCGACATTTCTAAGTCCGAAGCCAATTTAGATCCCTGGGCAGCCCTTAATGAGCGCTTGAGTTCACATTCTTTCCTTAACATACCAGGTCGCTCTCCGATCCAAACGGTTGAGATTCAGATGCGTAGAGCTCCACACTTAGATGAGGTTGATGTAGCTCCATCCTTGCTTCCGCAACAGATAGAGCTTTTGATACTCTTTCCACGCACGCAACCTATTACACTCGAGGAGAGGGAGGTTGAGTTTGTGACCAAAGTAGCCGGGAAAAATCTGAAGAAAAAATTTAAATTAAAGGATATGGTTTACCACGGAAAACTCGAACTCTAGTTCCTGTTATCCAACAATTAACTAAACTCTCTGAGGAATTTCATTCCTTTTGATCCTATAAAGAACCCCATTAAACTTTTACCTGGTTAGGAATATTAATTTTAGAAAGGAAAAAAGATGGAAAATGCTGACAAGTTACGAAGAAAATGGCAAGAAGAACAGCTTCCTATAGGTTGCGGTATTTCTTTTAGCGACCCCGCTATAGCTGAGGCGATGTCCAATGTCCTTGATTTTTTGTTTATTGACATGGAGCACAATGCCCTCTCACTGGAAACAGTCCAAGCCCACATTATGGCAACCAGAGGAAGTGACGCGGCAGCTCTGGTTCGGGTTCCCTGGAATGATCCTGTCTTGATCAAACCAGTCTTGGATATTGGGGCCGATGGTATTTGTGTGCCTTTGATTCGAACTGCTGACGATGCTCGTCTGGCTGTACAAGCTTGCTTGTATCCACCGGATGGAATCCGTGGTTTTGGCCCAAGACGTCCTCTTAAGTATGGACTTGTGAAGGATCGTGATTATTGTCAGGTTGCGAACAAAAAGATCATCGTCATTGTCCAGATAGAACATATTGATGCAGTGAACAACCTGGATGAAATTTTAGCGGTTCCGGGGGTAACAGCTGTATTAGTGGGTCCCAACGATTTATCGGGTTCCATGGGGCTTATGGGGCAAACCAATCACCCCGATGTTGTCTCAGCTATTGAGACAACTGTAGCGAAGTGCCATAAGGCTGGAGTCTTTGTTAGCATAGGCCTTGCCGACAATCCAGACTTGCTGATAGATTGGGTTGACAAGGGGATGCAATGGATTCTGGCTGGAGTTGACTGGGCAGTCTTGATGGGGGGAATTCTTTCAGTCTCTACACGGCTAAGAGAACATTTTCAAAAGATGGATACAACTTCCTAAAAACAAATGAATAGTAACATCTTACCTCCTCCCCCTCGTGCTTTAATTTCCCGGAATCCGCTTCAGTGGTTGCGCTTCTTTGGCCCTGGAGCCATAGTCGCTTCCGCAACCATCGGTAGCGGCGAGCTGCTCTTTCCATCAAGAGGAGGCTCGATTTTCGGATACCGTCTACTGTGGATATTTCTCATAGTTGGATTTTTTAAATGGGCACTAGCCTATTCCAGTATGCGTCACATGGTATTAAGCGGAGCACACCCCTTGGAGAGATGGATTTTCATCCCTGGGCCCCGAGGCTGGCTACATCTGTTTCTATTATTATGCCTGGTGTTTACAATCCCGCTTACCTTTGCTTTTCTCCTTGGAATTCTCGGAACAGCCTGTACCTGGGTCTTTGGCATAGGTAACTATTACTTTTGGGCTTCACTAAGCGCCGTGATTGCAGCAGGCCTCCTTGTCTTTGGAGGCTATGAATTTCTTGAAAAAGCTCAAATTGGCATTCTAGGAGTGATGGTGGGAACCATATTGATTGCGGTCTTCTATCTTCAACCTGACTGGACGGAAATACTCAGAGGTCTTGTTCCCCAACCACTTTCCTATGCTGATTGGCTATTCACGACACTTCCCGAAATGAGGTCACGGTCCGTCTGGGTTGAGGTCCTTGTTTATGTGTCAGTAATTGGGGGAACGGCACCCGATTATTTGTCTTATACATCGTACTTACGAGAAAAAAAGTGGGGACGAACCCACTTAGGTCCAGCCAGCTACGAACAACTCGAGATCATGGCTAATTCGGACAATCATGTCCGTCGGCAGTGGTTACGTGCCCCCTTAATCGACAGCATCGTTAGCTTTATCACAGTGGTTGTTCTCTCCTGTGCCTTTTGTATTCTTGGGGCCATTGTCCTGAGACCTCAACACCTAGTTCCGGAGGGAGTCAACCTACTGAACTACCAGGCTTCCTTTCTGACCGCATTGGCCCCCTGGCTTTTGCCACTTTATCAAGTAGGTATTTTATTGGCATTTTTTGGGACTATCTATGCCGGACCTGAAGCTAATTACCGCCCGATTTATGAGATTTTTCACGCTGTTCCAGGCTTGCGTAATCGCGTTCCAGAACGGAAACTTAAGATTGCAGTCCAGGGTTGGGTTCTTGGTGGAGGACTCATTGTTCTCTGGTTAACAAGGATGTATCCAGGTCTCGATCCTATTGACATCTATACTCCAGTGGCAATTTTCACTGGATTTTTGCTCACGAGCTTCTATACCCTGGCAAATCCTTGGGCTGACTGGCGCTTTCTTCCTTTAGTATTGCGTATGCCCCGCTGGTTGGCTTCTGTGAATATTTTTGTTTGTTTAGTTTTCCTTTTTGCGGGGGTGAAAGCCCTTTGGGATTATGGTCAGATAACAGCTTGTTTGACCGTTATCATCCCTCTTGTTGCCTGTATCCTGCTTGTCATTCCTCTTCGATTTCTTTTCCAAGAGAAGACACCGGCTGCCTAATGATCGACTAAAGGCTCCGCCAAGAACAGTCGAGCCATAGAAAGATGTACCCTTTTTGATTATGGGGAATTCCTGCTACTGAAGATAAGTGTAACTGCCTTAACCAAGACAATGACCGTACAGACCAATCCCAAATCACAACTCCCGACACAAAATCTTGCCAAAATAATTCTGAATTTAGTTGTTCAAGAAAAGCAGAAAATCGACTTGGGTTCGATACCCACTTTCGCCGATGTTGTGGAACACAAAACGAACTTCTTTGGTTTCTGAATTGACTGATCGATAAACTCTAAGAGTGGCATCCCAATTGTGGTGTTCGTATTCGTATTGGGCTCCACCTGTCTTACTATAATGTCGTTCCTCATCCGTGCCAATCTTAGCTAATGTGGAACGGAGCAAAAGCGTTCCTACCAAAGGAATTGATCCTCTATCTCGTTCCCTTTGGAGATAAGGATTTCCTTTGACAGTGGCTATTGTTTGATCATGCTTTAAAAAGCTAAGCGATTGCTGTTGTTCCCCAATATGCAGTTCTAGGTTGTGGCGTCCCTTTTCGAGAATCATCCCGTCTCCGGTGTATAGATCAATAGGAAGGTTAATGTTGCAAATATAGGAAACGGTATCCTGGCCTAACGTCGGGATAATCGATACCAATAGCAAAAGAAAGAGAACTAAGCCTCTCATAAATATTGCGATTCCTTCTTTGTCTTTTCTCAAAACTAGTTAAACTGCCATCATGGGTAAAAGTTTTATGCTTTAGTAAGTCTTTCTGATAAGTCGTTCTGGCCTCCAACGTCCGTCAAACGCATATCGCGGCCCTGGGTCAGATACGTTAATTTCGTATGATCGAGTCCCAGTAATGACAAAATAGTGGCGTGTACATCATGCACGTGTACTTTATCTTCAATTGCTCGGCAGCCGAGTGGATCGGTTGCTCCGATAACCTTTCCACCCCGAATGCCTCCTCCTGCCATCCAGCAGCTAAATCCATGTGGGTTGTGATCCCTTCCACCGTCCCCCTGAGCCACAGCTGTACGACCAAACTCACCGATCCATATCACCAGAGTAGTGTCCAACAAGCCTCGTTGTTTCAGATCCTTTAATAATCCGGCAATCGGTTTATCTGTCTTACCAGCATTATCGACGTGATTCTTATCGCAATTCGAATGACCATCCCAATTTCCCTGGGAAAGCTGTACAAAACGAACTCCTCTTTCCACCATTCGCCGAGCCAATAGACACATTCGACCAAACTCACTACTTTTTTCGTCATCCATACCGTAAAGACTCTGGATAGATTTGGGCTCACGTGTAAGGTCTGTAAGTTCAGGGGCTTCTACCTGCATACGGAAGGCAAGTTGGTAATTAGAGATACGAGCGGCCAGACGACTGTCGTCACGACGGGTTTCTAGATGCTTCTGGTTCCACAAATGGAGCTGCTCTAACATCCTGCGTTGGTTGTTAACTCCTATTTGAGGTTGAGGGTCTAAATTTTGAAAAGGAGGTCCCTGGGAAGAGGCTCGCGTAGCCTGATAAACAGCGGGCAAGAATCCGGAGCCGTGGAAGGATTTATCACTAAAGGCGAAATTCCCTGACTGCATGGCTATAAAGGCAGGAAGATTTTCGTTCTCAGTTCCCAGTCCATAAGTGATCCAGGAACCCAGTGTTGGATGCCCCAGTCGAACTGATCCACAAAAAGCTAAGTTGACAGCAGGATTGTGAATGATTGAATCATGATAACAAGAACGAATCACTGCTAATTCATCAGCAAACTGACCGACGTTAGAAAAAAGATCTGAGATCTCTATACCAGATTTTCCATATTTTTTGAACGTCCTAGGTGACCCCATCAATTTCGCTTCATGAGCCTTGACAAACTGAAGGTTTAATTCCTCTGGGCGAAAACTTGGCGGCAGGAATTGCCCGTCAAGCCGATTCAACTCCGGCTTCGGGTCAAAAGTATCGATATGTGAAGGACCTCCCTTCATAAACATGAAAATGACATTCTTTGCCTTAGCTGGAAAGTGGGGAGGAGTGGGCGAAAGAGGATTGTTGATCCCTCTATTTTTTAGAGTAGAAGCAATAAGTTCCTCATTGGGAAGACAACTCAAGGCCAAAGCACCAAAACCAAAACCAGCCTTGGCGAGAAACTCGCGCCTAGAGCCTACCTTTTCGTGAAGATTACAACACTGTAGATTGTTTCTGTATTTCACCATAGCTTTCTTCACTACTTAACTTCGAAAACCAAAACCTCTGTAATATCGTTAGTTTTATTGTAAAACTAACGACTATAAATTATCCCTATAATATTTAGTCAATATACAAAAACTCGTTTAAATTAAACATAGTTAGGCAAAGTGCTATTAAAGAAGAGGACCGGGCCGGTCCAATCTCCTCAAGGACAGGTGGCATCTTTTCCCATCCATTTGCTAACTCACCATGATTTTCAATAATTTTCATAAGTTCTAAAGCTTCTCGTTTTTCGTCTTTAGAGGGAAATCGACCGAGTGTAATCTCCCAAAGATTCGATACCCAGGTGGACGCACTTTCACCATCGATATTGACCAACCGTTTGGCTAATTCTGTCGCCTGCTCCAAGACTATTTTGTTATTAAGGGACCACAACGATTGAGTTGCCACAGTTGTCTCGTCTCTACTGGGACAACTTATTGAGGAATCTGGCTGATCAAAAATTCGAAACATCGGGAAAGGGAAACTCCGCCGGGATAATATGTAGACACCTCGCCGTCTGTGCTCGTCAGGATCGGCAGAAACTGGCCATAAGAAAAGCGCTGGCAATCCTGCCAACTCATCCTCAAGCAAAGAAGGTACTACTGGACGACCTCCCATTTTCAGATTGATTGTACCTGCCACTGCGTGGAGGGTATCCCAAACAGTCTCAGCTTCTAGACGCCGCCGGTTCATACGCCAAAGAAAGTGGTTTTCAGGATCCATTTCAATGTTGCGTAGATTCGAATAGCGACTAGTCATGCGATAAGTGTTGGACAACATGATCAGTTTATGCATAGCTTTAATGTCCCAACCACTGGAAACAAACTCAGTCGCTAGCCAATCCAGCAACTCAGGATGTGTGGGGGGGTCACCTCTAACCCCAAAATCATTTGGAGTACGAACTATTCCATGGCCAAAATGCCATTGCCAGAGACGATTCACCATTACTCTAGCCGTCAAGGGATGGTCCGGGCGAGTCAGCCACAAGGCAAGTTGCTTACGAGTATGGTGAACCTTGGCCCCATCTACATGACTACTTTCATTTTCTGAATTTCCGAGATAATGGAATATAGCAGGAACGGAAGCATCCACTTCCTCACCCTTTCTATCTAATTCTCCTCGATCTAAAACATGTACTCTGGGAATTAGATCCGGCTCACGGTGACCAAGAACAGAAGCCTTGGGAACATCATAAAATCCATCGTAAGTTACTGCGTGAGAATGATCTTTTTCGGGCAACTCAAGAACTGCTTCCCCTATTTTCTGAAGCTTTTTTCTTTTCTCTTCCTTCTCTTCTAAAGTCAATTGATCTTCCCAATTTTCATCCAGAGACTTAAGAGCCAAAATTAATGGCAGTGCCAGTTTCTTCTCCTGAGGTGTTCTCTTCTCCTCAGTAATCTCATAGGCCTGAAGAATTTTTGGGGAAAACTCCGACTTGGTCAGATCTACCAACTTTTCCTTAAGTTGACTCAGGTAAAGACGATAGGATCTTCTCGCTTCGTCGATTCCAAGCATTATAGGGTAACTCTCGTTTCTATGGAATATGCCCATTTTTGTCACTACAGGAATCTCTACAGGCTGACTAGCTGCAAAAAAGGCCTGAAAACGATAATAGTCTTCCTGAGAAATCGGGTCGAATTTATGTGTGTGACAGCGGGCACAACCCACTGTCAAACCCATGAAAACAGTACCAGTCGTGTCTGCCCAATCAGTCAATCTGCTGTTAACTAGTTTGGGAGCATCGAGAAGGTCCTCAAGAATTTCAGGACCAAATGTATACAGTCCCGTCCCGACTTTGGCCTCCATATGTTCGAGTTTTTCCGGGGCAATTCCATAGTAATCCTTATTAAGATCTAAATTGTTAGGCCATAGTTCATCACCAGCAATCTGCTCCTGCAGAAATCGATCATAAGGTTTGTTTTCATTAAACGATTTAATGACGTAATCTCGATATCGCCAAGCATTAGGAAAGTACTCATCCGTTTCGTATCCCCCGCTGTCAGCATAGCGCACCACGTCCAACCAGTGTCTCCCCCAACGTTCACCATAGCGAGGAGAACCCATAAATGAATCAAGGAGCTTTTCGTAAGCATCAGGAGAGGGATCATTCAGAAACTTTTCTACTTGTTCTGGCTTGGGAGGTAGGCCTGTTAGATCAAATGCTGCTCTCCGAATCAGGGTACGCTTGTCAGTATCAGGAGCAGGCTTCAATTGTTTTTCCCCCAACTTTTCCAAAATAAAAGCATCAATAGGATTTCGAATTTGAGTATCCTCTCTGACCGGAGGAATTAAAGGTCGACGAGGAGAGCGGAGCGACCACCAAGTCGGCTCAGACTCTTTGTGGGATGCCACTACAGAAGCCCAGGGAGCGCCTGCGTTAATCCAGTTACGTAAGACTTCGAGATCCTGAAGCGAAAGTGCTGGTTTGCCTGGAGGCATCTTTAGCTCCCCAACATGGGCGGCTGCCAAAAACAAAAGACTCTCAGTCGCTTTACCGGGAACAAGAGAAGGTCCCTGGCTGCCACCTATTAAAGTTGTTTCAAGCTGTCTGAGATCAAGCCCGGAAACTTTAAGCTCTCCGTGGCAGGAGATACAGTGTCGTTTCAGGATATTTCTAGCGGTTACTTCCAAAATTGAAGGAGGAGGCCCCACAGCTAAGGAACTTGAACAGAAACAAAAGAGTACAAACAGAAATTTAGTTATTGATGTTGTTGTTCTTATAGTGATCAAAACCATTTCTCTTTATCAACCAAGTTGCGTAGGTTTTTCCCTTGAGAGAATCTAGCAACATTATCTAATAAAAACTCTAAATGACGCAATGCAATGCATGTGGCACTACTACCCACATGAGGAGTTATGATTACATTTTCCATTTTCCACAATGGATGTTTTGCGGGTAGAGGCTCTAACTCAAAAACATCTAGTCCGGCACCAGAAATAGTTCCCGATTTCAATGCCGTCGTCAAATCCTTTAAATCTACTATCATCCCACGACCGACATTGATCAAATAAGCCGTTGGTTTCATCTGAAGAAACTGTGTGCGGCGAAAAAGTTTTTCAGTCTGTGGTGTATGAGGAGCCGAAATTACTACAAAATCACTCTTGGATAAAAGGTCGGGCAACCTTTCAGGTGTCCACAAATCAATGTCTTGACTAGTCTTGGTCTTCACAGGATCAACAGCCATCACCCTCATACCACAAGACAATCCACGGCGAGCAATTTCGGAACCTATAGAACCCAGACCCACAATGCCCAAAACCATGGAACCAAGGTGTATGTGTGCCCTGTCTATAGGCCCAACTTTAACCTGTCCCATTGAGATGGAGGGACGCTCCAACTCACCTCCAGCTGCCTCCCATCTAGACTCCATTTGGCGACGAATATATATGTGAAAGTTTCGAGCAAAACAGAGCAGGTAACCAAAAGCATGATCAGCTACCACATCTGAGTAAAGTCCCCGCGTGTTGGTCAACCGGCAAGGATGCTCAATTAATTCTGGAAAAATGTAATTTTCAAGGCTAGCGGTAACTGTTTGTACCCAGCATAGATTGTGAGCGGCTGAAAGGATCTTTTTGTTAATCTGTCCCAAGAAAGCCTCAGCGTCAACAATTTCAGCCAGAGCCTCGACTTCACTGTGAGTGTTTTTTACGGACATTGATCCAGCAGCAGTAACGATTTTCCCCAAACGGTCAGAATCAATAGCAGGGTAAATAACTAATTTCAAAACATTCACTCTTTCCGGAATCTAACAAAATTCATTCCGATCAATACCCGCTTAAAAATACTAAAACATTTCACAACAATTATGGGCCTCAAACTTTGAAGAGGTATTGAAGTCTTTCACCAAAAACGGAGATTTCAAGTATCACAATCTCTTAAGAACCAGAAGGTAAAAATCCCTTTCATCATAATAGTGGAGTACCTCGAGTGGTATTCCCTCTTTGAGGAAACGTAATCGTGGTTGATCAGGAAGTAGGTGAGGTGTTTGACGAGGGTTATCTTGATGTAACTTAGCAACAAAATGGGAACCTAGGGGATGACTTATGCAGATTCGGCCATCGGGATTTAACCTATTTGTTATTTTCTGCAAAATTCTTCGCTGGTTCCAAACATTCCCAAACATCGCGTTGAAAAATACCACATCAAAGAGCCCTAAACTTGAAGGTAAATCGATGACATCACCTAGCCAAAAAGTCACTCCATCATGCTTTTCCCTCGCCTTTTCAAGCATGATTTGAGTCAAATCGCATGCTACGATGTCTATACTTCCATATTTTCGAATATAGGGAATTAAAACGCCCGTTCCAGTGCCCACATCCAACACATGCTCACCGCCTAATAGCGATACACTAGCCACGATCTGTTTCAGGTTTTCTTCTACTTCAACAGGTATAGACTTACAAAACTCTTCATACGCTTCAGTAAAAATATTCTTTTGGTATTGATTATGACTAAAACGATTCTCTGACATGAACACATTCAACTACAGTTGTATTTTGTTCAAACGGACTTCTAACATCTAAAATTTAGAAGAATTGTTGAATTTTCTACAAGAACAAGAAGTACTAAACCGTATTACTCATCCTTAGAAAAAGCAGAATCAAAAGCAATTCCAGAAGGCATAAAATTCATTTTCTTGACGAAATCAGCAGCTTCAGTAGCGCCTTCTTCTCGGTCCATCCCAGGATCTTCCCACTCCACTGAAAGAGGACCCACATATTTAATTTCGTTCAAAGCTCTAATGATCGACTCAAAATCAATATTGCCCCGACCCAGCGAACGGAAATCCCAGAATCTTTTCGGATCTCCGAACGGAAGGTGACCACCAAAAACTCCCGCTTGAGTAGGCTTGTCTGACCAACCTACATCCTTCATGTGAACATGATAAATTCGTTCACTAAACTGGCGAATGAAATCAACGTAATCAACTCCCTGGTAGCCAAGATGGCTCGGGTCATAATTAAAACCGAATGCCTCCCGCCCTCCTAGTTCATCCACGGCTCTTTGTGCCGTAGCAATATCAAAAGCAATTTCGGTAGGGTGAACCTCAAGGGCAAAGCGAACCCCTTCTTCATCGAAAACATCTAAAATTGGATTCCAGAGCTCCGCGAATTCCCGAAAACCTTGCTCGATTTGCAATGGATCTACAGGAGGAAAGGAATATAAGAGATGCCAAATACTACTTCCCACAAATCCCGTGACGACTTTAACTCCTAATTTCGCTGCGGCTCGGGCAGTAATTTTCATTTCTTCAACTGCCCTATTTCTGACACCTATGGGATCTCCATCTCTCCAGACACGAGCTGGTAGAATTGACCTGTGTCTCTGATCAATAAGGTCACACACTGCCTGTCCCACAAGATGATTGCTGATCGCATAACACGACAACCCGTGGCTCTTGAGAATATCCCGACGGTTTTTGCAATATCCCTCTTCCTCAAGAGCTTTAACTACATCAAAATGGTCACCCCAGCAGGCTATTTCAACACCTTCATACCCAAAGAGCTTAGCTTTTTGACAGATTGTATCGAAAGTAAGATCGGCCCATTGGCCTGTGAACAAAGTGACTGGCCTTTTCATGTTTTTATCTCCTCATAACTAAAATCATGAACCAAAAAAATGTTTGTTTCTAATAAGATCTTCTAGGTCCATTTCCTAAGTTTGGCATCGAGAATGAATTTAATTCATAAGTGGTTCTAGTCTTAGATTCTTTAGTGCTCCTACCCAAAGACAATTTGGTAACAGTACGTAACCCGCAGTAAGGTCCTGCTCCTCACTGGATTAGATAAAAGAGAAAGCCAAGCAGCAAGATTCCTAATCCTACCCAGATAGGCGTAGGGACCAAATCTCTGACCACCTCTTTTGTCACCTCGGCAGCAAACGCAGTCTGTGAAGGAGTTATGATTTCAGGCACTTTTTCTGATTTGTCACTGCTCATCTGTTCAGTATTCTGCGCCGAGAATCTAGTGTTCAAACCCTCCAAACTCTTTCTGATGATAGCCTTGCCTGAACTTTCCATCAGACGCTGACCAACGCTTACAATTCGACCACCAACTTGGGCATCAGCGTCATAAGTCATCAGTGTCTTTTTTTCTTGCGCGACAATTGCAATTCTGGCCTTTGCTTTTACGAATCCCTGAGGGCCCTGTCCATCTACTTTCATGGTGTAAGAGTTGAGTGAATCGATATCCTCAAGCTGGATCCGACCTCGAAAATGGCCCTGAACTGGCCCTACCTTAATGGTTAGTTCACTCGCAAAATGATTTTCACCCACCAGTTCAAATTTTTCAGCGCCCGGGATGGTAGCGGCCATAACCTCCGGATTCATCAAGCCATCCCAAACCTTTTCGGGAGATGCATCAAACGTATATTCACCTTTAATTTTCATCACTCAAGGACCTTCCTGTATGCATAGAACACACGGCGTATTGTTTTCCTGTCTTCCTCGCTGTGTTCGGAAGATTAAACCTTAACAGTACTTCACTGGATCCTAAAAAAAAATCTTAAGGAATGTCGAAATCTTTAAAACAAACAGCTCCTCATTTTGAGTCTGGGGACTATATACTTAAGTGGTGAGTTCAATTGGATCCAATCTACAGGAATTAGAACACCATTTACATGAAGTTGTACGGAAAGCTGGAAGAAAACGAAGCTCGTTGCAGCTGCTAGCGGTCTCCAAAACTTTTTCTCCCCAAGCAGTTTCCGAGGCACACTACTGTGGTCAGAAGTCCTTCGGTGAAAATCGAGTTCAGGAAGCTGCCAGAAAAATCCCTCTATGTCCAAAGGGGATTAAATGGCATCTTATCGGACCTCTTCAGACCAACAAAGCTCGAAAGGCCGTTCAAATCTTCGACGTGATTCAGACTCTAGATCGCCCTAAGATTATTCATAAGACAGGACGTGCTGCAGAAGATTTGGGTAAGAAAATGAGAGTCTATCTTCAAGTCAACGTAGGCGGCGAGATTCAGAAGCATGGTGCATCTCCCTCTGATCTCCCTTCTCTCTTGGAAGCCTTGGAGAAAAATCCGAGTCTCCAACTTGAGGGACTTATGTGTATTCCTCCCCATGACCCTGATCCCGAAAAAACCCGATCTTTTTTCAGGCAAGTTCGATCTCTGCTCGAGCAGATTGATCATCTGAGTGCAAAACCGATTGACCAACTATCCATGGGAATGAGTAGGGATTACAAAATTGCCATTCAAGAAGGTGCTACTCTAATACGAATAGGTACAGGCATTTTCGGACCACGTGGAATGCGTTGATCACGATTTTCAAAAAGCATAAAAACTTGTTCTCCATTCTGAAGATAAACTAGAAGAAGTCAGTTTTTCATCGGGAAACGCTACATTAACAGTCTTAAGGCCAACTTGAACATAGCAACCCTATGGATCGATTAAATCATTCAATGATTGCTTTAAGAGTTCTTTCTCGGGCAATCCCCATACCTTGATCAAACTTTTTCTCGGTAAAAAATAAATTTGCAATCACAAAAGATCTTGTTCTATTACAAAAGAGTTTAAAAACAGAACTACATCACAGCTAAGCCTCTATATAGAGTAGTTATCTTTTATCCAACACCATATAATGGATTTTGGTCTCCATGGAAGGCCTCCAAATACCTCTACTTAATGTCAGGTTCGAGGTCTAGACTGGCCAAACTTTTCAGCGTTATGTAACCGTTCTTGAGACTGGAAAAAAACTGAGATTCTAGCCAAAATGAGACAGGAGAGGGATGAAGAAACAGCTCAAAGTCACCCACAAGAAAGGATTGAACTTTAATCGTCATTTTACCAAGGATACAGTACATCCGTTCAAACAGGTGAAATGGGAAAAACGTGTCGCCGAAATCAAGGATTGGAAAACTGGCGAGGTAGCCTTCCGCCAGGATGATATCGAATTCCCTGATTTTTGGTCTCAAAGAGCTACTGACATTGTGGCCAGTAAGTACTTTCGAGGCCATCTGGGAAAGCCTGGTAGGGAAAGCAGTCTCAAAGAGTTGGTGGGACGCATTGCAGATACAATTAGCGGATGGGGCAAAAAGATGAACTACTTCGCTACTAAGGATGATGCCCTCTCATTCAATCACGAACTGACTCATATTCTACTTCACCAAATGGCTGCCTTTAACTCTCCCGTACAATTCAACGTTGGTATCAGGACAAAACCACAATGTTCGGCTTGTTTTATCAATAGCGTGGATGACTCAATGGAATCGATCATGAAGTTGGCCAAAACTGAAGCAACCATTTTCAAGGGAGGTTCTGGATCAGGGATTAATCTTTCCCGAATTCGTTCTTCGCGCGAACCTCTTCGTGTAGGTGGCTTTGCCTCTGGTCCTGTTTCCTTCATGCGAGGCTACGACAGTTTTGCTGGAGCCATCAAATCAGGTGGAGCAACTCGCAGAGCAGCAAAAATGGTCATTTTGAATTCAGACCACCCCGATGTAAAGGAATTCGTCTGGTGTAAGGCTTTAGAAGAACAAAAAGCCCAGAAATTGATCGAGCTTGGCTATGACGCTTCTATCGATGGAGAAGCTTACAACAGCGTGCAATTTCAAAATGCCAATAATAGCGTTAGCGTCACAAATGAATTTATGGAAGCTGTCACAAATCAAGAAGATTGGCATACCCGCGAGATCACAAATGGAGAGATTTCCGAGACTTTCACTGCTAATGAAATGATGGATTGGATAGCCGAGGCAACTTGGATTTGTGGAGATCCTGGACTCCAGTATTACTCTACAATAAACGACTGGCATACTTGTCCGAATACAGATGTAATTCGAGGCTGCAACCCTTGTTCAGAATACGTCTTTTTAGACAATTCTGCCTGTAATCTTTCCTCCATTAATCTAATGAAGTTTTCCAAGGATGATGGTGCTTTTGATACTCAGGGCTTCAAACACACTGTGCGAACAATGATTACGGCACAGGAAATTATCGTCGACAACTCAAGTTACCCTACTCCTGAAATTAAAAAGATTAGCCATGAGTATCGAACCTTGGGCTTAGGATATGCAAATCTTGGGGCCTATCTAATGTCCCGGGGATTACCTTACGATAGCAATCAGGCCCGTAATATCTCTGCAGCTATCACCGCTTTAATGACTGGTGAAGCCTACTTAACAAGTGCAGAGATCGCCGAAAAAAAGGAGCCGTTTCTGGGTTTTGAGAAAAATCGGGTCCCCATGATGCGAGTCATGCATAAACATCGCGACGCTCTAACGACCATCGACAGTGCTTTGGTCCCAATGGATCTGCTACATGCAGCTATGGAATCTTGGGACGAGGCAATTGTGAAGGGATCCAAATCTGGCTACCGTAATGCACAAGTTACACTACTGGCACCCACTGGAACCATTGCATTCATGATGGACTGTGACACCACCGGCATCGAACCTGATTTTTCACTGGTCAAGGTAAAAAAATTAGTCGGTGGAGGAACCCTTAAGATCGTCAATAACACGATTCCACTCGCTCTAAAAAAACTAGGATATGCAGATAGGAATATCACTGAGATCTGTGAATACGTGGAGCAACAAGAAACAATTGAAGGAGCTCCAAAACTGGAAAAACAACATCTTCCTGTTTTTGACTGTGCTGACCGTGCAGCGCTTGGAGAAAGAAGTATCCACCATCTTGGGCATATAAAAATGTGTGGAGCCGTTCAGCCATTTCTTTCTGGTGCGATATCAAAAACCGTCAACTTACCAAATGAAGCCACAGCCTCCGAAATAAGGGAAGCCTACCTTCAAGGATGGAAACATGGAATGAAGTCCATCTCAATTTACAGAGATGGTTGCAAAATGGTTCAACCCCTTTCAAACAAAAATCTCGATCAGTCTGGAACTCAAGCTACGGGGGGGCCAACCCAGCGCAATATGCCAAAGGATCATCCAGCTTATCAGCATGAATTCCGGATAAAAGGTTTTAAAGGTTTTTTGACGATGGGTTTGTACCCTGAAGATAATGAATTAGGTGAAATTTTTGTCAATTTCGCAAAACAGGGTTCTACTTTGCAAGGTATGGCTATGGCTTGGGCAATTGCTATTTCTATGGGCCTTCAAAGAGGGGTTCCCTTAGAAGACTATGTTCGCATGTTTGCCCATATGAGTTTCGAGCCTGCTGGATTTACAGACAATTCACAGATACCATTTGCGACCTCTATACCCGATTATGCCGTTCGTTATCTTGCCAGCAAGTTCATGGATACTGATGCCCAGCAAGCCCTTGGCATCCATCGGCAAAATCCGAACAACTCTATCCAGGATGGGGTTCAGCTCAATTTTCCCCAAACTAATGGGAAAAAACATCCTCAAATAACCGAAACTGTTAATAAGTTGATGGGTGATTCCAAATCTGGTTCGGCAACTTGCCATTCCTGCGGCAATCTAATGCAACGCAACGGCAACTGTCATGTATGTACTGTTTGTGGTGCCACATCAGGGTGTTCCTAAAATCCTGGACTGAAATCCCCTAGGCTGTTTAACTAACAAAACACTAAGGAACAGCTGAGTCTACTCTGTGAGTTGCCTAACCTCATTCATTATTGAATGAAGTGTGCTCCAGTTTGTAGCTCTAAAAAACAGGTTCTAGACAAGACAACATAAGATAAGTTTTCAGGAAATGTTCAGAAGATATATGCTCACTTGACAAGCATAGCTGCAACAAAAGACTAGAGATTAATCATCTGACTATTGTTTATATAATTAGTTTTTGAGCCCACGCGCTGTTGGCATGATACCATTCTGTTAATTTTCCAATACCTTCATTGATTGGAACCTTAGGCTCCCATTTGAGGACTTCCCGGGCACGTGAAATGTTGGCCCAGGTCCTACTTACATCGCAAACGTGTTTAGGCTCGTATTTGATAATTGCCTTCCTTCCTACTTGGAGTTCTACCAGTGCAATCGCTTGATTGAGTTCCAGAGGTGAATCCGATCCTAAATTGATGACTGACCAACCAAGTTTTTTCAGGGCTGCGATCGTTCCACGAGCTATGTCATCAATATATGTAAAATCCCGTGACTGGCTACCATCTCCAAAAACCCTTATTGGTTCTCCTTCATTAATCCAACGAACAAAGCGAAAGAGACTCATGTCGGGTCTTCCAGCAGGACCATAAACCGTAAAATAACGTAACACGCTGATGTCCAAACCATACAAGTGGTGATAGCTGTGACAAAGTGCTTCACAAGCCTTCTTTGATGCAGCATAAGGGGAAAGGGGCTGGTCGGTTGGAAGATTTTCGTGAAACGGTTGAGTGGCACAATCACCATAGACACTGGAAGTCGATGCCTGTACGAACTTCTCAATTCCTTTGTTCACACAGTGGTTCAAAAGATTTAAGGTTCCTGTACAATTTGTTTCAAAATAGACCCAAGGATCATCAATAGATTGTCTAACTCCAGCCCTAGCTGCTAGATTAATGATTGCATCTAATTTGGGTTGTTTCGCTAGAAGGCTCTCAAGGTTTTCTCGCTCACAGATATCCGAATGGATGAATGAAAACCCCGGAATTGGTAATAGTTTTTTGAGCCTCCAGTTTTTGAGTCGGACATCATAAGCCGCATTGAGGTTATCCAAGCCAACCACCTCGTGCCCATTAGCCAACAAGAGACTTGATACCCTAGATCCAATAAAACCAGCTGAACCTGTTACCAAATACCTAGCACCAGCCACTCTAGTCTCCACTTAGTTCGTTAACATGCCGAGTATCAACTATTAGCTCGCTAATCTCCTTGACACAATTCCAATCAAACCAAGTGTGATCAGTGGCAACAACCGTACAATCTGCCTTCTCAAGGGCCGAACGGAGATCAGTCACACACACAATTTCTAGATCATCTAACTTAAGAACCGGAACATGGGGATCGAAGTAAGACAAATCCGCACCCTTTTCACGAAGAAGCCTAATCATGTCGACAGCAGGGGATTCGCGAACATCGTTCACATCTTTCTTATAGGCAACTCCAAGGACAAGAATCCGTCCACCTTTTACTGACTTGTTACGGTCATTCAGTTTGTCCTGAATTTTTCCCACCCAATACTCGGGCATGAGTGAATTAATCTCATCAGCCAGTTGAATAAATCGTGCGTTGTAATTCAGTGTCTTTAACTTCCAAGACAAATACTGTGGATCTAACGGAATACAATGCCCTCCTACACCAGGACCAGGGGAAAAAGGCATAAATCCGTAAGGCTTGGAGGATGCAGCCTGAACTACTTCCCACACATCAATATCTAACTTGTCACACATAATGGCAATTTCGTTGACAAGAGCAATGTTAACAGCCCGAAAGGTGTTCTCAAGAAGCTTGACCATCTCTGCTGCTTGGGTCGAAGAAACCTTGATCACCTTGTTAACTACCTGTTCGTACAGAAGAGAAGCAACTTCCAAGCAATGGGAGGTCACACCTCCAACGACCTTTGGGGTATTGGTCAGAACATAGTCAGAACGCCCTGGATCGATCCGTTCAGGAGAAAAAGTTAGAAAAAAATCATGTCCAGTCCGAAACCCCGAAGACTCAAGAAGAGGCTGGATCAATTCTTCAGTTGTTCCAGGATAGGTAGTTGATTCCAGAACAACTAACATTCCTTTGTGTAAATGACTGCCCACTGATTCACCAGCACGAACCAGGTAGCTAAGGTCTGGGTCGCGAGTTTTTCCGAGGGGTGTAGGCACACAGATAATTACTACATCACTCTTACCAATTAGTGAGTAATCGGAATGAAAATCTATCTGATCTAAAAGTTTGCTTGATGGAACATCCGGAACATGCGAAATTCCCTGGCGTAGAGCCTCGATTTTCCCGGTGTCGATGTCAATTCCTATAACAGGGAAACCAGCCTCCGAAAAACTGATTGCAAGAGGTAATCCCACGTACCCAAGTCCTACTATACAAAGGCGAGCAGAACGTGCTTCTATCTTCTGAGTTAGGGATTCTTTCAAGGATTGTTCTGAAGGATTTAAAAGCATGAGCCCTCAGGTTGTTTTTCTGCCAGTTTTTTTAAATCTGCATCTACCATCATCTGAATAAGCGAGTCAAAATTTACAGTTGGTTTCCAACCAAGTTTTTTTCTAGCTTTCGACGGGTTGGCAACAAGACGAGCAGTCTCAAATGGCCGACATCGCGATTTATCAATGGAAACATACTTTTTCCAGCTAAGCCCCACATACTTAAAAGCCTTATCGACCAACTGCCTAACTGTATGAATTCGGCCTGAACCTATAACAAAATCATCGGGATGATCAAGCTGCAACATTCGCCACATTGCCTCGACATAATCACCTGCAAACCCCCAGTCTCTAGATGAATCGAGATCCCTTAATTCCAACTGCTTTTCCAGACCCATTTTTATCCGGGCGACACCTTGTGTCACCTTTCGACTAACAAACTCGGGGGCCCTCCTAGGAGATTCATGGTTGAAAAGAATGCCCGAGCAAGCGAAAAGCCCATGGCTCTCTCGGTAATTTACAGTGATGAAGTGACCGTATACCTTAGAAACTCCGTATGGACTGCGTGGGCAAAAAGGAGTTTTTTCATTCTGGGGACTTTCCAAAACCTTACCGAACATCTCACTACTTGAAGCTTGGTAAAAGCGTATTCTGGAGTTCACCAAACGAATAGCTTCCAATAAGCGTGTTACACCAAGAGCAGTTAACTCACCATTTAGAACAGGCTGTTGCCATGATGTTGGAATAAATGTTTGGGCAGCTAAATTATACACTTCATCAGGTTCTACTTTTTCAATTAGACTGATAAGAGAAGGCTGATCCAGTAGATCTCCGTGGTGTAGCTCTAACCGAGCAAGGATATGTTGGATTCTATCCAGGTTGACTGTTCCGGAATGCCTAACCATGCCAGCGACCCGATATCCCTTTTCAAGAAGAAACTCTGCAAGGTAAGAACCGTCCTGACCTGTAATCCCTGTAATTAATGCCTTCTTTCTCATTTTCTGTTCTACTTTCTAAGGCTATTTGACAGGATTTTTCAGATATCCTTTCTTAACAAGGAAAGAGACAATTGTCTCAGCATTTTGTTCACATGTATTAATTACGGTATCCAGCTGAAGTTCTGGATTTTCAGGCATTTCATAGGGATCATCGATACCAGTGAAACCCGTAATTTCCCCTCTTCGAGCTTTAGCATACATTCCCTTTACATCCCGCTTCTCACAAATCTCCAGCGGAGTATTAACAAAAACCTCGACAAAACCTTTCCCAACCATGCTACGAACATCATTTCGAGTAGAACGATAAGGACTCACTGCCGCGCAAATAACTGTCCCTCCATGCCTTACTAACTCGGCTGCAACAAAGCCAATGCGTCGGATATTGATATCTCGATCTTCTTTAGAAAACCCCAAACCTTTTGAAAGGTGAGTCCTAACCACATCACCATCAAGCACAGTTACCTGACGCCCATGTTCTAACAATAACGTGGTCAGTACATCTGCAGTGGTTGATTTTCCTGATCCACTTAACCCAGTAAACCAGATACATAGACCTCTCAGATGAAGAGCTGGATAGCTGCTGTAAAGAATCTCCGCCACTTCAGGACGCGTGAACCACTCCGGTAACTGTTTGCCTTGATCTAAAAAGCGTTCTCTTACCTCAGTTCCTGAAATCGATTGAACGCGCGATGATGATGAAATCTTTGACCGTTCCTCATAACGCTTTTCCTCGGATAAATAAACAAATTCAGAAAAGGGAATCAAAGTTACACCTGTCTCCTCTGCAAACTTTTCAACTAGATTCTGTGCTGCATAAGGCTGATAGTAGGGTTGACCTCTAGAATTCTTCCCTGGACTAGCATGGTCTCTACCAACAATTAAATGATTGGCTCCATAATTTCGACGAATTATCGCATGCCAAAGCGCTTCCTTCGGCCCTGCCATACGCATAGCTAGTGGCAGCAAAGCAAGCAAAATTTCATTCTCCTGGTAATGATTAACAGCCAAAGCTCTATAGGTTCTTACCCTTGTGTAGTGATCCACATCTCCCGGTTTAGTAAGACCAACAACTGGATGAAGAAGGAGAACTCCGTCGTGTTCAGAAATTGCCCGCTTGGTCAGCTCTTCATGAATACGATGGAGTGGATTTCTAGTTTGGAAAGCAACTACATTTTTTTTGCCCAAAGAGATCAGCTTCTCTCTCACCTGCATTGGAGAAAGTCGGAGACTCTTGAAATCGTGCCATCCCGGAGATTTAATCATTTGTAGACGCCCCGAAACCTTATACTTACCCCATCGATACAATTCAGCTACAAGTGGATGACGTAAATCTTCTGTGCCCAAAACTTTTCTAGAATATTCCTTCATGTCCCAGGAATAGATCTCCTCGATTCTCAGAATCGCTAATGCTTCGTTTTTTGAACTTCGAAGGGTGACCTCACTATCTAAGCTAATGCCAGGGCTTAAATCGACTGGCAAGGTGACTGGCAGGGGAAATAGTGTTCCATCTTGCATACGCATTGCGTGCAACACGTTTCTATAATCTTGTTCTCCCATAAATCGATCTAGCGGAGAGAATGATCCATTGGCTATTAGTTCAAGATCACAGACTGCGCGTTCACTAATTTGAATCGAAGGCAATTTTTTTACTCGTTCACTTCGCTCAAAAAGTGTTTCTTTGGAAGGCCAAAGATCTATTAGTTTTCCGCCGTAAGGTTTGATTAAAAATTCTGTCATTTTATCTTCATTCTTGGGAGACACAACTCGGGTCAATTATTTGACCGATCAAAAATAAAAAGATGGTCATTTCACTATTTTTCCTGATTTCTACGGAATCTAAGATTTTATCAAGTTGAAGATTACAGATGCCAGACCATGGCTGTTAGATTCTACAGTTTTCCCACCGACTTGAACCTACTAGTCACAATGTATATCTACTTTCACATCCCCATGATAGTGAAGCTTTCGAAATTCAGCTAAAATACAACCTATCGAAGATGCCGACATAAAACCCCGAACTCCATAGGTTCAAGAACCAGGCTTTTCTTCTCTCAACAAACAACTGCACCTGTAAGAAGACCGGCATAATAACTTGAAGGAGTAGTTTTTGCCTAGATCTAAATACATAACACTTTTCTTGACACAAACAACAGTTTCCTAATAGAAGCATCTAGAACTGATCCTTTATTACCTCTGTTCGGATGGATTTCATGTCTGCTCCTCGTTCCAGAAAACAGTTTTCTGGGCATTATCTACAAACCGCTAACCCGCTCGACCACAGCATTTCTTGTATTTCTTCCCCGAATCACAAGGGCAAGGTTGATTACGCCCCACCTTGACCGCTTTGGAACCTACGGAACTCATCCCCTTTCCGGATTGAGCCTCTATTCTAGACCGGCGAGAAATTGTTCCTTCATCTCGACCAGGACCAGAATAACTGAATGTACTTTGTGTTTGTGTCTGAACAGGAGCCTCTCCTTCACTAGCAACCGGATGAAGGAGAAAGAGCATTTTTACAATTTCTTCTGTCGATCGATTCCAAAGATCCCTAAAAAGTTCAAAGGATTCACGTTTGTATTCTACGAGAGGATCTTTTTGTCCATATCCTCTCAAACCTATACCTTCACGAAGATGATCCAGTGCCAACAGATGATCTTTCCACTGTTGGTCTATAATTTGCAACATAATGCTTCGCTCAAACCATCGCATGGAATTTTCACTTTTCGTGACCTGGTTAAGCTCTTCTCCCTTTTGTTTGTATGTCTGACGGATAATGTTAAAGACAAGCTCTTCTAACTCAGGCCGGGACAACTCTTCGCTTCCAATGGGAAGATCGACTCCAAAAACTCTCTGCAAATTCAGTTTAAATTCGTCCAACTGCCAATCGTCTGGATCTGCTGTTTCTGGGACAAAGGCATCCATAAATTCCAGACTGATATCTTTAGCCAAATTATAGATATAGTCCTGCTGATCCTCTCCAGCCAGTAGCTCTCGACGAAAACGATACACTTCTTGGCGCTGGCTGTTCATTACATCATCGTACTCAAGAAGATGTTTTCGAATACCAAAATTTCGGCCTTCCACTTCTTTCTGAGCACGCTCTATTTGCCGAGTTATGAGCTTTGATTCAATAGGAACTCCTTCTTCCATGCCAAGTGATTGCATAACTCCCGAGATTCGATCTGAAACAAAAATCCTCATAAGGTCATCTTCCAAGGACAGATAAAAACGACTAGAACCTGGATCCCCCTGACGACCGGCACGACCCCTTAACTGGTTATCGATTCGTCGTGACTCATGTCTTTCTGTTCCTAAAATATGGAGTCCCCCTAAATCCACAACATCCTGGTGTTGTCTTTCCCATTCAGGTCTAAGGCGGGCCACTTCCTTCCTGAGCTCTTCAGGGGACTCTTCCCAATCAACACTGCGAGATCTTAATTTCAGTCGGGCCTCAAAATCAGGATTACCCCCCAGAACAATGTCGGTACCCCTTCCAGCCATGTTAGTAGCAATGGTTACTGAGTTTTTACGTCCAGCAAAGGCAATGATCTCAGCCTCATTTTCATGATATTTGGCATTGAGAACTTCATGTTTGATGCGACGACGCTTGAGAGCTGCAGCCAACCTTTCTGACTTGTCGATAGAAGTCGTTCCTACTAGTACAGGCCTGCCTAATTCATTCATTTTCTTAATTTCGTCAGCAATAGAGTTAAACTTTTCGCGTTCAGTTCGATAAATCACATCCTGATACTCGGTTCTGATAAGAGGCTGATTTGTGGGGATTACAACGACATCTAGTTCATAAATTTTTCCAAATTCTGCCTCTTCTGTTTCGGCTGTTCCTGTCATGCCAGCCAATTTTTCGTATTTACGAAAATAGTTCTGGAAAGTGACGGTTGCCAATGTTTGATTCTCCCGTTCGATCCGAACTCCTTCTTTTGCTTCCAGGGCTTGATGAAGACCCTCTGAATAACGACGACCCGGCAGCAATCGTCCTGTAAATTCGTCCACAATAACTACCTGACCCTCCTTAACCATATAGTCAACATCTCGACGGAAAAGAGTATGAGCTTTCAGGCCCTGTTGAATATGGTGAACAAGATCCATATGACTCGGGTCATAAAGGTTTGTCACTTTCAGTTCTTTTTCCGCTTTTTCAATTCCTGGTTCCAACAGCACAACAGACCGGGCTTTCTCATCAATTTGGTAGTCCTCATCACGGTTCAGCCGAGGGATTATCTTGTCGATTTTGTAATACTTGTCTGTAGATTCTTCTGAGGGTCCACTGATAATCAATGGAGTACGAGCTTCATCTATCAAAATAGAGTCAACTTCATCGACTATGGAGTAATGGTGTCCTCGCTGAACACAATCTTTCTGAGAGTACTTCATATTGTCTCTCAAGTAGTCGAAACCAAATTCGTTATTTGTTCCGTAAGTTACATCAGCGTTGTAAGCTGCTTTCCTATCTATATCTGGCATGTCATGCTGAATCACTCCCACTGTCAAACCGAGAAATCGATAGACAGGACCCATCCACTCGGCATCTCTACGCGCCAAATAGTCATTCACCGTGACAAGATGAACCCCTTTACCTTCCAGTGAGTTAAGATAAACAGGTAAGGTTGAAACAAGAGTCTTGCCTTCTCCCGTTTTCATTTCAGATATTTTGCCGTTATGTAACACGACGCCACCTACGATTTGAACATCGTAGTGGCGCAAGCCAATTGCTCTCCAGCTAGCCTCTCGAACAACAGCAAAGGCTTCGGGAAGAATTGCTTCAATTGACTGGCCCAAGTTCAAAGCATTTTTGAAGTCCTCTGTTTTTCTCTGCAGTTCATTATCGGTAAGAGACCTGATAGAACTTTCTAATTCATTGACCTCCTCAACGATTGGTTGGATCCGTTTGAGCTCGCGCTCGTTCTGACTACCTACAATTTTGGTAAGGATTTTGTTCAACACTGTGTTCTTATTTTAACACCTAACTATAGCTCTAAGGTTTCAACCTCTTCCCAAAGGATAGATTCCTGTTTGAATTTTTTGGAATAACGAATTTAGAGCATCTAGAATTCAACCGTATAAGAAGTCAGATAATGGAAACCTTCAAGAACATTTCTGGGGATAAATACATTCCTTGTAGGGTTTGTCTAATGGCTTCAACGTTACACACAAAACGCTAGATCTAAATTTTCAACTCTGAACCTTATCCCGTAACTCACTTGCGAGGGCACGACACCATCCCTATAATCCGTACATGGAGATACCTGTAGCACTCAGCTTTGATGATGTGCTCCTTAAACCCAGCCGCAGTGAAGTTGTACCTGCCGATGCTAATCTCTTGACAACTCTGTCCCGCAACATTTCACTGCAAATTCCACTGATCTCCTCACCTATGGATACAGTCACTGAAGCCAAGATGGCTGTTGCCTTGGCCCGTCTTGGTGGAATTGGGATTATCCACCGCAACCTTACCATCACTAACCAACTTGCCGAAATCGATAAAGTGAAGCGCTCCGAATCGGGAATGATCGTTGACCCCATCACCATGGGTCCGCAGGACCCTATTAGCTCTGTTGTTTCTATTATGGAAAAACATAATATCTCTGGAGTGCCTATTACAGACCCTGCTGGAAAGCTACTTGGCATTGTTACAAATAGAGATCTGCGGTTCGAATCTAATATGGATCTCAAAGTTTCGGATATTATGACCTCTAAAAAACTAGTGACGGTTAAAGAGGGGATCCTTCTTGAAAAGGCAAAGCGTAAGTTACATGAGAACCGAATCGAAAAGCTACCCGTTGTCGATGATGACTTTAAACTAAAGGGTCTGATAACTGTCAAGGACATCATGAAAGCCATTGCTTACCCGAATGCCTGTAAGGACCAACTAGGCCGATTGCGAGTAGGTGCTGCCATTGGAACTACTGGTGATTATTTGGAAAGAGCGCTAGAGCTTGAGAACGCTGGAGCGGATGTAATCACCATTGATACAGCACATGGACACACTTCCCGTGTAATCAAAACAGTAGTAGAACTCAAAAAACGTCTGTCCAGTGCTGACCTAATTGCTGGAAACATTGCTTCTGGAGATGCCGCTCGGGAACTTTACGATAGCGGAGCAGATGCAGTAAAGGTTGGTATGGGACCAGGGAGTATATGTACCACCCGCGTCATCAGTGGAACAGGGGTTCCTCAGATCACGGCAATCCTGGAAACAGCGGAGATAGCAAAAACTTTGGGGCTTCCAGTAATTTCCGATGGTGGAATCAAGTATTCGGGAGATATTGTTAAGGCCCTAGCTGCAGGCGCAGACACAGTCATGATTGGAAATCTTTTCGCAGGAACAGATGAGTCACCTGGTGAGTTGATTCTCTACCAGAATAGAAGCTACAAAAGCTACCGAGGAATGGGATCAGTAGCTGCCATGAGTGGAAGATCAGCTGATCGCTACGGGATTGAGGATACAAAGGAGGAGAAATTAGTCCCTGAAGGCATCGAAGGAAGGGTGCCATACAAGGGCCCCATAGAAAACCTAATTCCTACCTTGCTAGGTGGCTTGCGTGCAGGAATGGGCTATTGCGGTGTATCCACAATTCCAGAACTCCAAAAAGAAACGTTTTTCCTCCAAGTCACCAACTTGGGTCTGCGTGAATCACATGTGCATGACGTTGTGGTTACTAAGGAAGCCCCCAATTACAGAGTTGACAATCACTAGCATTGAAAATTTTGGCAACATCCACTTGGGTTGATTATTCTTCACAAAAACCTTCCCAGGATCACCGTATCCTTCGAGCACTGAATTGTAGAAGCCCAATATGAAAAACAAATCCTTTTGGAATCCCATCCTCACCAAGATCGAAAACCAGACGGGCTGCAGTCCGGCGTAATACAAATTCACCTTTTAATTGGGGTACTAACTCCACGCGCTTTGACTTGGTCTTTGGGTTCAAATTGCCAAGCAATACACCTTGATCAAGTTTGACAAAAAATTTAATCCCGTTTGCAAATTCATACGGTCCTACATACTTAAGCAGTTCCTTTTCTGGCAAGAAATGTGCCAAGGGTTCTTCAACATCAGGACTAAATTGAGAAATCTTGTTGAGCCGGCGTATCCAGATGTTTCGGAAGCGAACTTTTGAAGCGTGTTCCTGCAACTTGAGCGGGAGCCTGTCAGGATGTGACTTATACGGTCGAGGATGTAACCAATCCGTAGGACCAGCGAGCTCTACAGAATCTTGAATTAAGATTCCGTTATGAAATACTGTCATACGAGCTCGCTGCAAGACCTCTCCGTTACTATCAAACCGGGGACGTCGAAACACAACATCATAGGCTTGCCAACTCCACGGCGGCATAGAAGCATTTACAAGGGGTGGATATTGTCCGTATACAGCACCAGCTTGGCCATCTGCATACGTGACTGATTCAAAGGAATTCAGAACCTGGATCTCATATTGACTCATCAAAAAGATACCACTATTTCCGGAATTTTGTCCTATGCCCTTAGAGTCTGGAATCATCCACTCTATATGTAACTGGACATCACCAAAAACATCACGGGACCAAATGTCCCCCGCACCTTCAACGACTTCCATGTACCCATCTGCCAACTTCCAGTCAGGAGGACTCCCATCTAAAGATCTCCACTTCGAAAAATCCTTTCCTGTGAAAAGAATGACAGCATCAGAAGGTGGTGCCACCGGAAGCAACTGAGAGGAAGGCAGAACAACGGTAGGTGAGGGACGCTGTAAATCGTGACTTTTCCAAATATTCGTAGACTGTGCAAGAAGAGAACAACCTAAGCTCACGATTCCAATTACAATAATTTTGCTTTCCCTTAACAAAACATATCCTTCTTCTCCAATATGGGGGAAATATACACGCCGTTATTATTTGACTTCCCTAAAATTCTCACAATGTGAGTATATCTTCAAATATTTTTTCTACAGAGTTTCACCTTGCCATGCCAGCATAAGACTCCTCCTTTTTTAGTTACAAAACTATCAGGGAACCTTAACCTTGTCAGGCGCAATAAGGAAAGTAGAAAACCTGAAAAACAGTGGAGTTAAAAATCTTTAACACGATAGCGTTTCGCCACCTGCCAACCAAGGAGACAAGAAAAAACTATACCCAACTGCAAGCCAAGACTTTCTCTAACCGGCCAGATTTCCAAGAAGGGAACTGAAATCATCCATCTCAACGGAGTTTCATTGAGATATCCGATACTCTGCAATTCTCGTACACCATAACCGGAAAAAATCACAGAGAGAACACCCAAAATGCATCCGCTTACTAAGAAGAACGGCTTTAAATCGAGACGTATTCCTAGTTTCAACCAGAGAATTACAAATACACATAAAAGCAATGTTCCAGCCAAAAAACCGACAAGGATGATCAGACCTGAACCCCTGCTACGTAACCACAAAACCTGGTAAAATAAAAGGGTTTCAACTGCCTCACGATAAACTGCTAGAAAGGCAGACAGGGCAACCATCCATCCACTTCCAGTCTTCACTGCTTGAGAAGTCTGCTTCTGCATGTAACCTGTCCATTTTTTTACGTCATAATTGTGAAAGATCCATAAACTTAACCAAAACAAAACAGAGGCAGCCAACAGCGAAGTTATTGCTTCCAGAGCTTCTCTATGACCCACAGCTAGCAATAAATGTTTCCCAACTAGCCAGGTCAAAAGCCCCGCCACAACACCCAAGGCACATCCAAAATAAACAAGTTTAAGGAGGGCTAATCTCCTGATTTTGAATAAATATGCCAACAACAATCCCACTAACAGCGCTGCCTCAATACCTTCCCTCAAAATAATTGTAAGAGATTGTAGAAAAGTAAAAAAAGACCCACCCCAAACCTGTGAAAAACTTCGCTCTGCTTCCTGAATAGTTCCTGTTAGTTGTTTTGCTACTAGCAGGTGCTTCTCTAACGAGTCTTCATACTTCAGACTCATGCGATAACTTGCTAACTCACGCTCTAAGCGATCTACTATAGTTGCATTCAGTAACCTGAGTTCTGCTTCTACCGGTTCAATTCCGTAAAGATAAGCATCTAAGGCTAGCTCTCTAGCCCCAACATTATCTCCTGTTCGATAGGCAGCTACGCTCCTATTGATAGTGTCGCGAGACAATGCCAACAGTTCTATAGGGGAAGGTCCAGGAGGATAAAACCGCAGATAGTCAACATACCCATTCAATTGGTCTTTCTCTAAATCTGAGAAAACAGAGGCGAGTTCTTGTTTTGACTGAGTAGCAAGTTCCCTTAAATTTAACTTGAATTCCCTTCTAGGTTCTAAAGGAGAAAAGTCTTCCTGCAGAGAAAACACAAAGAATGAGACAGCCCACCGTTCCTGCATGTCAAGAGTTTCGTGGGCTGGCATGTCTGTCCCTTCAACTCCGAAGGTCACCGCATTGTATACCTGATATGGTGCAATTGAATTTAGGCGCTGATCTCGGAATGATCGGGGCATAGGATCCATCAGCCCTTCTGATACAGAAGGACCATCTCCCGCACCAGTATCTCCATGGCAGCTCGCGCAATTCGTTTTATAGAGAAGTTTACCTTTTGAAGAATTTGGAGGTCTTGCAGGAAACGGTGTAACGTTAAACTCATTAGATAGAATCTTAACTAGGCGTGCTGCTTGGGTTCTGACTTTATTTTTGTGGGATTTTGCATTCACAAGATTTTCCAGATTAAGTAAATCGGAAAGAATGTTGTTTGAATTTTCAGGGTTTAGTTCTCGATACCTCTCAACTATAGATTGGCTGAAGTCAATCATCTCGTTGAACTCAAAATGATTGATGACTGTTCCATCCTTCACTGCCAATTCATAATCAGTTCCCAGATATTGAAGCATGAAGACAAGTTCCTCTGGGCCACCGACATCACCGTCTTTGTCATCTATCACCACAAAAGTCGGAAGATCTCTACCTGAACCGATAAACAATTGCCCGATGCCAAGAATAATTGGTAATAAAACGAAGCTATATACCCAAATTCGGTTCACGCCTTCGGTGTTATTTTCACTCATAGAAACGTTTGAAAATTACCTGTTAAATGTTTGTAAGATAAATAGGGAAATTGGTGCCATCTAATGTCTCATCCACCCTGCAACTTCTTGGGCATAATAAGTGATGATCAGGTTGGCTCCTGCTCTACGAATGCTGGTTAAGATTTCCAATACCGCCTGTCTCTCGTTTATCCATCCATTGGCAACAGAAGCCTTTACCATCGAATACTCTCCACTGACATGGTATGCAGCGAGCGGCATTTCTGGAAACCGTTTTCGTAACCGCCATAGTACGTCAAGATATGGAAGAGCTGGCTTCACCATTAAAAAATCTGCTCCCTCTTCTACATCCAGCATTGCTTCGCGGAGGGCTTCATTGGAATTAGCCGGGTCCATTTGATGGCTTTTTCGATCTCCAAAGGCAGGAGCCCCTTTAGCAGCTTGACGAAAGGGTCCGTACAAGGCAGAAGCATATTTGACAGTGTAAGAGAGTATTGCTACATGAGTAAAATCCCAAAGATCTAGTTCTGATCGGAGTACGCCCACCATACCATCCATCATCCCGCTAGGCGCAACCATATCTGCTCCAGCTTGTGCATGAATTAGAGCCACCTTTTTAAGAACATCTAAGGTTTGGTCGTTAAGCGGCTCAAATCCTGTTTTTGATTCACCAGCTTGGGAGTTCAACACCCCACAATGGCCATTAGAGGTGTACTCACACATGCAAACATCTGTGATTACAACCAGTTCTGGAACAGATTTTTTGATCTCCCTAATTGCTCTCGGAATAACCCCTTCTGGGGAAAAATTTTCGGAGCCTAGCAAATCTTTGGTAGAAGGAATAGCAACGAGTATACCTGCAGAAATACCAAGAGCATGAATCTTTTGAGCTTCTTCTGCCACTTCTTCAACGGGAAGCTGAAATACATTTGGCATTGAGGAGATAGGCTGTCGTTCTTTTGTTTCGGAAGTAACAAAAAGTGGTTGAACAAAATTGCAAGTCTCTAAGGAAGTCTCCCGGATCATTTTCCTAAGAGCCTTTGTTCTTCTCAAGCGCCGGGGACGTTTTTTGATCGCTGTTGATGCTTTTGCTTCAATTCTAGATTCTTTAAAAATCCGATCTTTTTCTGTCATTACCTTAATCCTGATAATAATCTATCAAAGCTTCAATGACTCCCTCAGTCGTAAAGTTCTTAGCGATGATAAGTTTTGAAAAAATAGGCTTCTCTAATTCCTTAACATCTTTCACAGAATCTATACCTATAGCAGCCACCTTTTCTCTCACGGGTACTGCATGAGATCCTTTTGAGATAGGGATTGTGTTTTCTCCCGAATCTAAACCACTACTAATAAGGCCCAATTCCACAGCAGTCCTAGCAGTAGCCGGACCGATGCATACAATGATAGCCCCCTGCAGCTGCGACGGACTAAGACAAAAATCGTTTAGGACAGCAACAAAATTACGTACTGTTGAGCTGCTGGTAAAAAGAACCGCATCAATACCCCTAGCAATTAGATCAAGCTGTTCTTGATCTGGAACCACTGGAAGAGTCTGATAAAGAATTATTTCATCCACCCTTGCCCCGCGTGATTGCAGAAGATTTAAGAGTTCAGGGCCTGCGAGTTCACCTCTAGGGAGAAGGATTTGAAGTCCTTGCACATCACCCATTTCTTTTACTAGATGCTCCTTAGAGAATTCTGGAGGAACCAAAGATGGTCTCAAGCTTCCCTTTGAAAGCTGGGCTGCTGTTCTGGAACCGACTGCAGCAATTTTGGTTTTTGCGGGATTTAGTTTAGGGTTTGGCACCAACTGCAGCCATGATTTGACACAATTAACACTCGTGAAAACGACCCAATCATATTCATCAAGCCTGCAACTTATATCTTTCAATGTTTCTGGCTTCGGAAGAGTTGCAATCCGAACCAATGGAAGATTAAGGGGATTTGCTCCTAGAGACTGAAGTTTATCTGTCAAGTACTGTGCTTGGGAAACTGCCCGAGTAACCACAATACGTTTTCCTAGGAGAGGGTGAGTTAATCGTTTAATAGACCTAATTAATCCAAGAGATCCAGCTCCTAACTTCAAGGCCTGATGAGCCATTGAACGACCCAGTTCTCGTGCACTGTCACCAACGCCATTAACGGAAACCTGACGTTTCCCATCACTAGAAAAAACGGCTCCCTTGAAATGGATCTCACCGCCACTGGTGTTTTCAACCCAGTTTGCAAAAGCTGCTATCGGGAAAGCACATCCTCCTCCAAGCTCTGCCAAAAACATTCGCTCTGCGGTAACAGAGGCTCGAACGTGCGGATTGTCTATTGTTGCAATTCTGGTGCGATTCAGAAAATCATTTTTTCGACATTGAATGGCTAAAGCACCCTGTCCAGGAGCCGGTAATATTCTGTCCAATGAAAGCCACTCACTCACATGATGATCCAAATTAAGGCGCTTAATCCCCGAAGCTGCTAACAAAATTGCGTCATAAAGAGACCCCTCTAAAACCTTGCAAATACGTGTATCAACATTACCCCGAATGGGACGAAATACTAGGTCAGGCCTGAGGGCCCTAAGCTGCGCTTCACGCCGAGTACTACTTGTGCCGACAACAGCTCCAGGGGGCAAGGAAAAAAGACTTGCTCCTGAGCTGCTGATCAGACACTCTCGAGGATCTCCTCTGGCAGGGACAGCAGCAAGACACAAATCTGGATCCTCCTCGATTGGAAGATCCTTAAGGGAATGTACTGCAATATCGATCTTTCCTGCCTTCAGGGAATCCTCAATTTGATTCGTGAAAACCCCCCGACCTGACATATGGATCAAAGGAACCTTAGATCTCCGATCACCCTCAGTAAGCATAGTTTTAATCTTGCAGATTAAGCTAGGTTGAACATTTGTTAATAGATCAACTACATGTGCTGCCTGTTGGCATGCAAGGTTTGACTTTCGGGTGCCTACACGAACTGCAAACGTTTCCTTCATCCACCTACTATCTGATCACTAGTTTATGAAATTGACTTTCGGGATTCGGCGTCCTTTAATCAGTAATGACCAACGATTCCTCAAGAAATGAAGAGCGGTCCTCATCTAAAACCCAAGACCGGGCTTCTTCACTCTTCCCCTTTTGCACTGAAACAATGAGATAGGAAAACCAAGGCCAGGCATGAACGCGATCATAATCTGAAGGAACAGCTTCCACATCTGGATGAGAGTGAAAAAAACCCAATATATCCAATGAGATAAGACGAAGCTCCTTCTCTAAATCCCTTATCACAGTGGGATCGATAAGATACCTTTTCTGGGTATCCTCTCGTTTATTGGTCGCTCGTCTGATTTCCAGAACAATCTTCCTGTCTTCTAAAACCTTCCCTGTCAGAATTCCACACCCTTCCATTGGATATGCATTCTCTAAAATGTTTTTCACCTCTTCGAACTGAACTGTAGAAATCCTAAGCATTTTGACACATCTAATTCTTGTTTTATCTGGGTGAATCAACTGTCCCAGAACTCCTCCGAAACATACTTCAATCCGCTATCTGGAAAAACAGTAACAATGGTCCCAGTACTAATTTCTTGGGCTAACTGAATAGATGCTACCACTGCTGCTGCCGACGAAGGTCCGACAAAAAGCCCCTCCTCCAGTGCAAGACGCCGAGCCATCTCATAAGCCTCTTCAGTTTCAGCCGTCAACTCAGTATCTGCTATGTCAGGATCATAAATCGCTGGCACCATCGCTGTAGGAAGATGTTTCAGCCCTTCCAAACCATGCAATGGATCACTAGGGATAAAGGAAACAACCTGTATTCTCGGATCAAGCTTTTTAAGTCCTCGAGATGTGCCTACAAAAGTCCCTGAAGTCCCGATTCCTGCCAAAAAATGGGTAATTTCTCCATCTAGTTGATGATAAATCTCAGGAGCTGTCCCATGAAAATGTGCCTGCCAATTGGAGGGATTGCTGTACTGATCGGAATAGTAATACTTGTCTGGATCAGATGCAGCAAGCTCCCGAGCCTTCTGGATGGCCCCATCCGCTCCTTCGAGGGGATCGGTAAGGTGGAAAGTTGCACCATAACTAGCCAGAATCTGCTTTCTTTCTGGAGTAACGTTCTTGGGCAATGCTAGTTCAACCGCATATCCTCGCAATGCACCAATCATTGCCAAAGCAATTCCCGTATTACCTGACGTTGCATCAAGAATTGTTTTTCCCGGTCTTAGTAGACCAGTCTTTTCTGCTTGGCTGACAATCCGTGCGGCCGCCCGATCCTTGACTGACCCTCCAGGATTGAACCATTCACATTTTGCAAGAATTCTGGTATGTGGAGAATGGAACACCTTCTTAATCTCTACAAGAGGGGTATTACCAATCCGGCTCAAGATATCGGTTTTTTTGCTAATTTTCTCTGAAATCTTCATGGATACTTGGTGTTTTTTCAATTTTTTTCATGGAATGATTTTCGGTCCACAGCCCCACACAACCCTACAACATCTCCAATAACAACTACCATTGGTGCTCCCAGGCCTTTCTTTTCTACCCCGTCAGCCAGGGTACACAAATTAGCTACAAGAAAGCGCTCATTTACTGTTGTTGCCCACTGGACCGCAGCAGCTGGTGTCTCGGGGTTTTTTCCTGCCTGCACAAAACCCTTTAAGATCACGGCCAATCTGTCCCGCCCCATTAACATTACCACTGTGTCCAGACGCACCAGATTTCGGTAATCGAGGTTTTCAGAGTGTCCAGAAATAATTACAACATTGTGAGAAATCTGACGGTGAGTTACAGGAATTTGGAGACTTGCTACACCAGCTAAAGCACTACTTACACCCGGAATAACTTTACATGTTATTCCAGAGTTTTGGCAAAACATCATTTCTTCCCCACCTCGTCCAAACACGAAGGGATCTCCTCCCTTGAGACGTATAACCGTCTTACCTTCCCTGGCCCTACTAACTAAAACTTTATTGATCCAGTCCTGTGAAGCGCTTGGACCTCCCGGACTCTTCCCCACATCAATCAATTCACAGGCAATCGGGGCATCCAGAAGAAGTTTTTGATTTATAAGTCTGTCGTAAACAATCACATCTGCACGCTTCAGGACCTTCAATCCCCGCGTCGTAATTAGTTCTGGATCTCCAGGTCCTGCTCCAACCAAATAAACGATACCGATAGGAACCATATCCAGTCCTTTTTCAGAACTCAAGAGGAACCCATAGATCGCAAGATTGAGCTAAATTCTTGATAATTTCAACCATTACTGGATCTTCCCCTATAGGACGGTCAATAAAATATTCTAGACCTTGAATATCACGGCCAGCAATCGCAGCTGAATCACCTAACTGGGAAACTTTTAACTCCAACAATTGCGCCAATTCGTCAACATGTTCTCCACCTCCAAAGAAGAATGGCAAAACCATACAATAATTCGAATTCGAGCCCTCCAAAACTGCTCGTGGAGATGGTGATTCATCTATAAAAGCTGAATGAACTATTTCACAAGCTCCCTGGCAGGACAAAAAATCAGCTGCCTTTTGGGTTGTCAATATACTGGACTTCGAGCGAGGCGTTCCATGTCCCAAAACTACGACAGTTGTCCTCTCAGGAGTCCATCTAAATCGCTGCATTATCTTTTCAACTCTCTTTAATAACGCTTTTTGTAGACGAAAATCCGTACCAACAACGGGTGTAATCCAGATTTTCATTGAGGCTAAGCCCTGAGCCTGTCGGAGTTGCTGCGGCAGTACCTGTTTCGAATAATATCCTTCAGATAGAAATACAGGAACTACGACTGCAGAATTCCCCGAGATCATTTCAAGAATCTGGGAAAATTTAGGTTGACCCTGATGATAGGTAGTCAATACCTGTTCAAATAGGTCTTGCTTTGCAAGTCGACTTGCCATCAATTTTAGGGCTTTAGCAGCTCTCCCACACTGGCTTCCATGAGCTGCTAAAATCAAACTGTTAGGACGAGGTATTGTCTGTGAGCAATGGTTCATTGGGAGGTCGAAGCTCCAGGAGCTGGAATCCAGAACGGTGCTTTGTAAATACGAAACCCTAACAGCTGCCTTGTTGATTGGAACTTTCGATACCCTTTCGCAAAGGCTTGACCATTGAAACGATTCTTTCTCATCAGTACTTCAAAGGATTACTGATGTAGTCCACATTCCGTCTTTTCAGATCCTGACCAGCGACCTTTCCGAGAGTATTCCTGGACCGAAATACCATCTACTTCCTTTGTACACTGTACACATCCAATGGACGGATATCCTTTGTGATGGAGAATGTTGTGAGGAACTTCATTATTCCGAATATACTCCCAGACTTGGCGGCGAGTCCAGCTAGCAAGCGGAGAAATTTTCCAAACTTGGTGGAAAGCGTGCCATTCCATCTTCTGAACTGACTGACGCTGAACAGATTGGTCACTCCGCACACCTGTTATCCACACTTCAACATCCTTGAGAAGTCTTTGCATTGGCAAAACTTTCCGCAATCGACAACAAGCGTCAGGATCCTTTTCCCAAAGGCTTGGGCCATAACGAGATTCCTGATCAGCTGGACTCAGGCTGGTTCCAGCATCCTCTAAAGTAATATTTTTGTATTTATTTTTTAATTCATCAATCAATTCATAGGTCTCGGGAAAAAAGAAACCAGTATCTAGATAATAAACAGTAAGATCTGTCTTCTTTTGAGCTACCATGTCGATGAGCACACATCCCTCCATACCAAACCCCGTGGAAAGTACGATATGTTCCTTTTCAAAATTATCTAGCGTCCAAGAAATTAATTTTTCTGGATCCAGATCTTGAATCTGCTTTAACGATCGTAGTAGATGAAAAGGACGCCCATTTAACTGCATCTCACTTGCTCCATTACTAACAAAAAAAAACCCGCAGGAAATATTCCCGCGGGTTCTATTAATCCATTAGGTTTTGACGTTATGTCATTGCTTACTGGAACGAGCCGCCAGGAACACTCTCACCTCTTGTGTGGAGATACAACAACCGCATTGAAACATCGGAGACACTGAACACATTGCATCTGCAAGCATTGGATCTTGACTGGCTTCCAAACTATTAAAATAATCGATTCCTACAAACATAACTTAATTTATTATGGCTAAAAGACAAACTCTGTGCAAGTTAGAATCGTTGTTCATTAACTTTGCTTGTGAGTTTGTACAAATTTAATTCTAGCCTCAGACTAACTCCTTCCCTTTGGGAAAAAGTTTAGAATCATTGATATTTTGCAGAAAAGGATAGTCCGTAAAGTAACTTATGCAAAAACTCTTTCTTGTTTGGTTCACAACTAAATATTGAGTTGGAAATTCTCCTTACCTTTAGGCATTGTGTTGGTATCTTTATCGACCCTTAAGCCGGACTTTTTGGCCCAGATAGCCTCCATGATGACGCAACCCAAAGTCTTCCGAGGTGACACCCTTCATCTCCATAAGGACCAAGGCCAAGGCATCACCAATAGCTAACATCACAGCAATGCTAGCCGTAGGAGTCAACCCAAGTGGACATGGATCATTCACAATTCCCATATCAATGGTAATTTCGGCAAGACTGCGTAGCCGCGAGCCAGGATGCGACGTAATTCCTATAATTGTACCCAGTCCAAGATTTTGTCCTAATTCAAGCATTTCTAACACTTCTCGGGTCATTCCACTGTTGGAAAAAGCAACTATACAATCCTCTGACGCAATCAGGCCAAGATCTCCATGAGCTGCCTCACCTGGATGAATATAGGCAGCCGGAGTTCCAGTCGAACACAGTGTTGCGGCAAATTTCCTGGCGATGTGACCCGCCTTTCCCATACCTGTGGCGAGTACTTTCCCACGGCAATCATACAGGGCGTAAACAGCTTCTTTAAAGTCATCGGTGACCTGCACCGCTTCGATTGCTGCCGCTTCCGCACTAAGGATCATTTGGATTCGCTCCCGGACTTTAAAGTTTGACATATATCCCGCTTTCAATTTTTTGAATAAATAGTCAATTAGCGATCTTATTTAATCAACTCTGTAGTTTTGAAAATTCAAATTTTCATGCGGTCCAATTTATAGTTAACAATCCGCTTAAATTTAATGACATCTGATTAATTGAAGTCCTCCAAATCTACAGAGGTTAGATAACTATTTGCAGTTTATTGATCCTATGATTCACTGAATTTCTATTTGAGAGATGCACTTCCCCTATTTCCCTCTTTCTTCCCTTGGCCATGTCTGGTTGTCTGAGACAGCAGAGCTAATTCTCGAACTATCTGGGTAATATTTTCCTCCAAGCTCATGATACGTCCATTCAAGACAACAAACACAAACGCTACGCCAAAAACAAAAATATAGATAAGTAGATCTGTCCCCCTCCCAACACCAAGCAAATTGGCAATTACGGTAGTGAAACCTGGAAATAAAATCGCCATTACAGCAATTATGCACAATAATAGTGCAACCGTTCGATCCCTCAGAGTAGAACGTAGAAACTTAGAATAAAAAATAAGAAGAAGGATGGATCCTAATACCAGTACAATTTGGATCAGACTCATCGCCGAAAAACCTCTATTGCCGACTCCCAAAGAACATTAAGTAAGTTGCTTAATCTTTGTCCCTTTGCCAGTGAATACTCAGTATAACGAATGGTCACAGGAATCTCTTTGTAGATTAATCTCTCGTGCCTAATCTGCGATAGGATTTGAGTGGCATGACCCATTCGGTTTTGAGTGATCTCTATTTTTAGAGCAGCTCCAGCTGTAAATCCACGCAACCCATTATGAACATCTGTAACCTGGACACCAAGAACTCTTCTAGTAAACCAGGCTCCACTTTTCAGCAGGAGTTTTCTACAAAAGGGAATTCCTGTTGCACCTCCCGACTTGATGAATCTGGAGGCCAAAGTAACCTGACATCGTCCTGTTAACAGGGGTTCGAGCAACCTTTTAACATCCTCAGCACGATGCTGACCATCACCGTCAAAAGTTACAATATATAAGGCATTGTTTTTCAAAGCCAACTGAATACCTGTCTGCAGGGCTGCTCCCTGTCCTAGGTTGATAGTGTGGCGACAAAAGTGTAAGTCCAAGTCGATAACTTTTTCAGGGCTTCCATCTGAAGAACCATCGTCCACTACTACCACCTGATATCCCTCCTGTATTAAGGGTTGGATAACATCGCAAATCACCTTGCCCTCATTGAATGCAGGTATTACTATCCAGCAGTTTTGATTTATTTCTAAGATTTTACCCATTATAGGTTCGTACGCTTGAGATTTATTTCGTATCTAAGGACAATCGATAATTTAATCAGACTAAAACCATACCTATACAATCCTTTACCTTGTGCTTCTTTTGTTCTCGACCCTAACATTTTCACTCCACCAAGGTTTTAACAACTTCCTTTGCTACTCGGCGAGCATTGGCCATAATAGTCAGTGTTGGACCCTTCGCTGGCAAGAATCTCCAAGAGGCCGAATCAGCAATATAAATGCTTTTAGTTCCATTGAGACGACCATCAAGATGACACGTCACATACGGCTCTCCCCTGGCTTCAAAAGGAAGAGTTCCACCGTAGTGAACAGCGGTCCCACTACCCCTATTAATAACCCTTAGAGGAATAGCGTTGAGCCTAAAAAGATGACTTTTTAATCTTTCGCCTGCTTCTATGATCCGTTCTTCTTCACGATATGTAAGTCCATAATCAGCCTCCAGTTCCGGCAACTGCTTTCCAGCCACAGGTCGAAGAACCCGAATCCATTTGAGACGAGTTAACCGGTCCGGGAAATGAAGTGTTGCAATAGTTAACGAGCTTACAATAGCCTTGGCTAAAAGGTGCCCAAGCCCAACAGGCAAAGGAAATTCACGAACCAGACGAAAAAACAACAGTGATTCATAAGAAAACAAGTAACTGATCAATCTGTCTTGATTTGCGCCATGGAGAACACCTACAAGCTGCGCAAGGCTGCATTTTCGGATTCCCGGATCCCGCCCCACCCTAGATAGATTTATGGAGGGAAAGAAACGAACCTCATTTGAAAGCAGAGGAAGTTTTCGGCCGAACACTTGGTACGACGCTGCAACAAGCCGTGCTGTGTTCAGGGCTCCTGCAGCCAAAACAACTTTTCTAGCCCTCAAGATTAATGTTTCTTCAGCACTGATAGGTTTACAGATCACGGAAACCAACCCTTCTCTCTCTGTAACATTAAGAGCCAAATAACCCTGGAAGTATTCAAATCCTGGCTCTTTCAAAAGTTCACGTAGCGTATAAGCCGGACGATAAACTGAGCCTCGAGAGTCTGAATAATAATCCATATTGTGAT
>CAZMUJ010000098.1:0-5486 GCA_964569605.1 uncultured Acidobacteriota bacterium | reverse complement strand
ACGCATATAAGTCCATAGAGGTTTTTAATGGACGTACCTCAATTGGGGGGAAAATGAGACACAATCTTCGGATTTTTAAGGATTGGTACGAAAATGTATCCAGTTTGTAATCCATTGTCTTTTTACGCTGGAAGCTAGAAGAAATTTCATAAGGTTATCCTTCTGGAGATATTTCCCAGAGAGCAGATGGGGGAATAAGATATTTTTCTAATTCATCGAGGAGTTGAGCAGGGTCTTTACCGCTCACCAAGATTTTTTGGTATGTATCCTTAATAAAGCCCGCCGACCCAGCTTTTGAGATTTGTTCCAAAATAGGGTTATAGTAGCCTTTTACATTTAGCACTCCGATTGGTTTTTCACTTATTCCAAGCTGTGCCCAGGTAATCGATTCAAGTAATTCTTCGAAGGTTCCATAACCACCAGGTAGCGCAATGAATGCATCTGATAATTTGTACATCGTTGCTTTGCGTTCATGCATACTCTGCACAACATAAGTTCTGCTCAGTTTTCGGTGACATATTTCATCCCGATTCAAGCCTTTTGGAATCACCCCAGTAATAAATCCGCCACGGCATAAAATCCGATCTGCTAAGACTCCCATGAGGCCAGTGGAACCACCTCCATAGACTACACGAAGTCCACGGTTCACCAACTCATCACCGAGTTGTTCAGTTGCTTTACGATAGTCATCATCTATCCCCGAGGAAGAACCACAGAAAACACAAATACGATTTAGTTGTAATGTCTCTAGACCTTCTATTGACTCAACCATTTTTAAGAAGTTGTATTGTTGGACCTAACGTTTTGCCTGAGCTAGAGTAATTGGTACAAAATCTAATTAAAAGATTAACAAAAAGTGAGGGCTCAAAGTATTGATTGATCCAATTTAATGGGAAAACCAGAATAATTCGTAAGCAAGGAATTTGTTAAACAAACTATGTTAGAGATCACTATAGATGAAGATGGCATCATTCAATTAAAAGGTAGTTTTGATGCTGCCCAGGCTCGAGATTTCGAAGAAGTTTTTGATGAGATTGGAGAAACAAAGGTTTTAGATCTTACCAACTTAGTTTATATCGGAAGTGCTGGACTCGGGGTTCTGTTGTCGGTTCAACAACGACTCAGTAAAATAGGTCATCATTTGAAGCTGTTTAATCCAAACAATCATGTACGGGATGTTTTTCGATATTCTGGGCTTGACCAAATCTTTGAAATTCAAGACACGGGTTAATTATTAAACTCGAAAGAGGTTTGTTCAGGAACATTCCAGCACTCTATTTGTAATTATGAACAAGAATGAAGATGCGCAACTGGTGATGATTACCCTGGAAGGAGATCTAAATGGTTTTGAGGTTCTAGTTTCGAAGTATGAAGGTCCAGTCTTTAATGCAGCTTATCGGATACTTGGAGATTACGAGCAAGCTCGAGATGCGGCACAGACTGCTTTTATTAAGGCCTTTAAGCAGCTTAAAAATTACAATTCAGAATATAAATTCTTTAGCTGGATTTATCGCATCACTATCAATGAGTCCATCAATCTGGCAAAGCGACAAGGTAACAGTAGATCCAAGGCCTATATGCCTATTACTGTGGCTGCAACACCCTCTCCTGAAGATAAAATGAGAAGGAATGAAATTAATAAAAGTATACAAGACGCATTAAATCAAATGGATCCAAAATACCGAGTTATGATTGTTTTGAAACACGTTGCTGAATGTTCATACCGTGAAATTAGCCAGGTGCTTGACCTCCCTGAAAAGGTCGTTAAGTCAAGGCTATTTAGAGCTCGTAAGGTCATGAGAAAGATACTCTTGAGAGGAGATCATAGTGGATAAAGATCGTCTCTGGTTTCTGATAAATCAGGAGGTCGATGGTCTCAATAGCGACGAGGAAGAAAAGGAACTACGCGAGGAATTGGATAGCTGTGTTAGTTCCAAAAAGTTGATGGATGAAATTCGTCAGTTGGGAAGAAATCTAGATTCGTTAGAAAGGATAGACCATATGGATGGCTTAGCATCCTCGGTTATCAGAAAATTACGAGACAAAGAACGACGACAGCGAAGGAGTTGGCTTAATTTCGACTGGGTTCTAGGGAGGCTACATTCTCCCTATATTTTGGTATATCCATTGATGGCAGGACTTCTTCTTGGTTTACTAATAGGGCTTCTTTGGAAGGATAGGTCTATTAAAAGTATCCGGAACGAAGACGTGCTTGGAACAATTGGATCAGTATCTGATTGGCGTTTAGTGACTGTAGAGAATTTGGGTGAAAACCAAGTTCGGTTAAGTCAAGCAGGGAGTTCTTTTTTGATTGATATTGATATAAGGGTAAATGACCCTGTCGAACTAGAGTTTCACTATGACTCAGATAAACTTACCTTTAAAAAGGTTTCTTGCCTACCTTCGTGCAACCTCAATGCATCTGCAGGAATACTTAGCCTTGTTTCAAAAGGAGCTGGCCAGAAGCGGATAGTGTGGAATCTTATAGATTATTCAAAGTCAGAGGTGGAATTTCATCTTAGGAGTAATGGTGTGTTGAGGCATAGTTCGTCATGGGAACTTGCAATAGAGAAGTAATAACTATTTGGTCTCTTAAGAGGTAACCTGATAATCGCGTTAAAGTACCCTGTCCTCTTAGCTACAGTTTTTGTATTTTCTGGACCAAAATCGTTCCTTATGAGGATGTATAAAGAACTGTTCTTAGTGAGAGTTCTAATAGCTTGATCTTACATATATTCCCTGATTTTGTGATTGCTGTTCTTCCAGTTTCTCTCTTCCTGGTAATGCTAGTTTATCTAGACAGCTACAAGCTTTTGAAGTTTCCAAAGGTCATTAAAATGGTGTTTTTAGGAGGGGGAGCAGCTTTTGTTGCTTACCTTGTTAATATGGTCTTACTTGAATCTCTCCCTCTAGAGATTCCTAGCTATACAAGATATGTCGCCCCGATCATTGAGGAATCGATAAAGGCATTTCTTGTTTTTTATCTTATTAAAAAAAATAGGATTAATTTCTTAGTTGGCGCAGCTATTGGTGGTTTTGCAGTAGGTAGTGGTTTTGCCCTGGTGGAAAATCTCTATTTTCTGTATTCTCTGCCGCCTTCAAGTCCGATGGTCTGGATAATTAGAGGATTTGGAACGGCGATGATGCACGGGGCATGCAGCGTAATTTTTGCAATTATCACAGAATTAAGATGGGATAAGGAGGAATCTTGGAAGGCTTTTCTTCCCGGTTTATTAGCTGCTATTTCTATCCACTCTTTTTATAATTGCTTTCTCTTATCTCCTTTTCTCTCAGTAATAGTAATCCTATTTTTTCTTCCATTCTTGATACTCTTTACCTTGAATCGCAGTGAAATGGCTCTTGAAGAGTGGATCGGCGTAGGTATAGATGCACATGCCCAATTATTGAGTCTTATCCATTCTGGAGAGTTTCATCAATCCAAAACAGGGATTTACCTGAACTCATTGTCTTTCTATTTTAGTCCTGCAGTTGTGGTAGATATGCTTTGTTATTTACGCATTCAGGCTGAACTTTCTATGCTTTGCAAAGGTATTCTTTTAGCCCAGAAACGAGGATTTAATATTAAAGCGGATGAATCGGTGCAAGACAAACTAAGAGAACTGAGTGTACTCGAGGCATCAATTGGAGCAACTGGGAAACGGGCCCTTACGCCGATTTTAGGGGCAACACGTAGGGATAAGTGGCAATTGTCACTACTTGTTGACTAGAAAATAAACTGTGAAGAAATATATTTGTTCTCGTTTTTCTCTCTCTGTTTTTCTCGTTTTTATATCTGTCCCATCTATTTCTTTTCTCTCAGAGGCTCAGGTAGATAGCGGATTTTATTCTAGAGGTAAAAAAAGTCTAGATGGTACGGGTAAATTCTATATGGGCCGGGAGATTTCTCAGGTTATGGGACATCTTGGAGCTTCTTGGCTTGAACGAAGTGAACGGGCAGAAGAGGAAGAGCCAGATCAACTCATAAGATCTATTCCTCTGAATGAGGGAGATGTAGTTGCTGATATTGGTGCTGGAACAGGATTTTTCACCTGGCGTATGGCTTTAGAAGTCGGCTTAACAGGGAAGGTCTACGCAGTAGATATTCAACCAGAGATGTTAAATCTTTGTAACATTAACATGCGTCTTCGGGGGATAGATAATGTTCAGACTGTTTTAGGAACTCAAATTAACCCTGGCCTTCCTGAGTCAACTCTAGATCTTGTTCTTATGGTGGATGTGTATCATGAGTTTTCCCATCCTTATGAAATGATTCAGGGAATTCTTAGAGCGCTAAAACCTAGTGGAATTTTAGTTTTTGTTGAATATCGCGGTGAGGACCCAAGGGTGCCGATCAAACCACTTCACAAAATGACGGAAAGCCAGGTTATAAGAGAAGCTTCAATCCACCCTCTTAGGTGGATTGAAACAAAAAGAAATTTACCGCGACAGCATGTCATTCTCTTTCAAAAATTAAGTGATTAGGAAAAAGAGAATTAGTACTTATTATTTGATTCCTATAATAAGGGCTGTCACTTGTCCAACCTGTTCCTCGTGATCCCTTCTAAAAATTGAGGAGTCTAGTTGTCTAATCGTTGTATTGTTGAAAACTGGAAACAACAAGTTCGATAGTATTCAGTTACATGCGGCTTAATAGTTGTAATTTAACCGTTAGAAAAAGAGTTTAATAATCAATGATTGAGACTTGTTGTGACTCTTGTTATTTTTCCATTCGTGTTTGGTTTCTTTCTGCATATGTATGATTGGAGAGAAATTATATTTACTTGATAAAAAAGCTTAATCTCTGGAAATCTAAAATAGTAAATTTTATTAAAATGTTCGATTCTATAAATAGTTAAGATTTTCCTGGGTCCAAAAATTATGTCTAAACGAATTGTTTACTTTAATGGCAATTATGTTCCGGAGAAAAACGCGTGTATTTCTATATTCGACTCAGCGTTAATGTACGGAGATATGGCATTTGAAGTAACACGAACCTTTGATCACAAGCCTTTTAGATTATATCTACATCTGGAGCGTCTCTTTAGATCATTGAGATTGCTGGAAATTGACTGTGGATTATCATTGGACAGAATGGAACGAATCACAGTAGAGACATTAGAAAAAAATGTGAAAACTGAAAAAAAAGATGTTGATTGGCAAATTATGCACGATGTGTCGCGTGGTCCTTTGCCACTCTACCAAACCGCATTTTCAGAAGAACTTCAGCCAACCGTTTCAATAAATTGCTGGCCCTTGGTCAGGCACTTAGGGGAGTTTTCTCAACACTATGATAATGGAGTAAATCTTATGATATCTGGGCAACAAACTTTGCCTGCGCATCTTGTGGATATGAAGGCGAAGACAAGAAGCAGGATTCATTACAGGATGGCTTTACTTCAAGCGGACAGGGTGGGAGGGAAGTGGCCAGTTTTGCTTGACCCAGATGGTTATTTAGCAGAAGGACCTGGGTGGAATCTCTTTCTTGT
>CAZMUJ010000097.1:0-32187 GCA_964569605.1 uncultured Acidobacteriota bacterium | reverse complement strand
GCTGGCAATGGTGGAAAGTCCAGCGGTTAGAATCATCATCAATTCGGATTTGGTCATTCCCTTGATGAAAGGTCGAATCATTAGAACTGATTCAATTCCAACAAAGAGATTACTGGCAGTAGCTACCGCTTCCGCCCCACTTAATTTAAATCCCTGGCGTACTAGACGAGCTGTATTGTGCACTACCCAAGGGAGAAATCCGATATAGTAAAAAAGAGCTGTTATCACGGAAAAAAAAATTATTGTCGGTAGAACCTGAAAGGCAATAATAGGTCCTAGACTATTTGGCTCTCCTGGACTTAAAGACAATGGGCCAAATAGAAATTGGATGCCTTCTCTCGAGGCAGCTAAGAAAAGATTAATTGTAGAATTACAAGTAACAAGGATAGATCGAAAGGGAGGAAACCAGAAAATAACCCCTGCTACACTAGCCATTGAAACGATACCTGAAAGTACCGTATTCCAGGAGATGGCACGTCGGTTGCTGGAGGTCACCCAGGCCAATCCCACGATTGCAAGACAGCCGAAAACAGAGTACAGATTGAGCCATCCCATCAGTGTTAGCTCTCCAATACTTGAAGCTTAGAGTGTGAAGTTAAAGTTAATGCTAGCATTGGATTGATAGAGGGACAAACCCTATACCATTACTTCATTTGTTTATTTCAGATACCTTATATGATGCAAGGAGAAAATAGAGTATGTATTCAATGAAAAAGGGTTTGAAGGGAAATACACAATCCGGTTTTATGCCAACGCTTTTTGAATAACTTGACCACCGACATCTGTAAGGCGAAAATCTCTACCCTGAAACCGGTATGTTAGTTTTTCATGGTCGATGCCCATGCAGTGCAGAATCGTTGCTTGAAGGTCATTAATGTGTACAGGGTCTTCTATAGGATTATAACCTAGCTCGTCTGTTTCTCCGATTGTGATGCCAGGTTTAATTCCACCTCCAGCCATCCAAATTGTGAAGGCTTTCATGTGATGGTCTCGGCCATAATTTCCATCCGTCATGTTTCCTTGATTCATAGGGGTTCGGCCAAACTCTCCAGCCCAAATCACCAGGGTTTCATCAAGCATTCCCCGTTCTTTTAGGTCCTGAACCAAAGCGGCTGAAGGTCGGTCTGTTTCGCGACACTGGTTGGCCACTCTCGTAGGTAAGTTAAAGTGGTGGTCCCATCCACGATGATAGAGTTGAATAAAGCGGACATCCCGTTCAGCTAATCTTCGTGCTAATAGACAGTTGTTAGCGAAAGATGCCTTTCCAGGTTCTGCTCCATATCGCTCTAAAATCTTTTTCGGTTCTTGACTTAAGTCGGTCAATTCCGGAACGCTTGTCTGCATTCGGAAGGCCATTTCATAGGATTGAATTCGCGTCATAATTTCAGGATCTCCAATTTTCCCGAGCCTGTGCTGATTAAGGTCATGGAGTCCATCTAGTATGCGTCTCCGGGTTTTTGGGTTAATACCTGGAGGGTTAGAAACAAACAAAACTGGGTCACCCGTTGAGCGAAACTCTACGCCTTGATGGCTGCTGGGCAAGAAACCACTTCCCCAATATCTTGAAAGTAACGGTTGACCGTTGTATCCAGAGGTAAGAACGATGTAAGAAGGTAGTTGATCATTTTCACTGCCTAGGCCATATGAAAACCAAGAACCCATTGTAGGTCTCCCAGGTTGTTGCCCACCTGTTTGGATCAACGTTACTGCAGGGTCGTGATTGATGGCGTCCGTGTGGACGGAACGAATTATGGTAATGTCATCAGCCACTTTGGAAGTATGAGGAAGCAGTTCCGATAGCTCTGCACCTGACTGTCCATATCGTTGGAATTTGAACTTAGATCCCATACAGGTCAGTTCTTGGTCTCGTAATTGGGCTATTCTTTGCCCTTTGGTGAAACTTTCTGGCATTGGTTGTCCACTAAGTTCAGCAAGTTTGGGTTTGTGGTCAAATAGATCGAGCTGGGAGGGGGCACCTGACTGAAAAAGGTAAATTATCCGTTTTGCTTTAGGAGCGAAATGAAGCCGCTTCAGAATCCCCCGCGAGTTGGTTAAGGGAGAGGAGGCTGTGAATAGGTTTTTGTTTAGCAGAGATGCCAGTGCCATTATGCCAATACCCCTAGATGAACGGCTGAAAAAATATCGTCTTGTCATGTTACCAATTGACTTTTCAACTTGTTCTTCCATTTTTTACTCCCTTGTAATCACTTCGTCTAAGTTGAGAATCAGACTTGCTACATTGGTCCACGCAGCCAACTCAGCCACATTTATATTTTTCGGTATTTTTGATACTCCTACACTCAAAAGCATATGTGCTGCTTGCTCATTCTGTTGATAGGTTTTTAACATCTCAAGATACAGGCTTTGCAAAATACCAGTCTCAATTTTGTCGGGTTTTCGAGACAGAGCGACCTTATATGCATAGTTGATTCGGAGATGATTCTGTATGCCACCTTCTTGTAAAATCCGTTGTGCAAAGTTTCGGGCAGCCTCTACGTAGGTGTCTTCATTGAGAGTTATAAACACTTGCAAGGGTGTGATAGTTGTTTCTCTTTCCACCATGCAAACTTCGCGGTCGGGTGCGTCAAAAGTTGAGAGCATAGGATTAGGTGCGGAGCGCTTCCAAAAAGTATAGAGACTTCTTCGATACAAGTCCTCATCCACGCTTGGAAGATAGAATTCTGTACAGGAAAATGCTTTTTCTTCCCACAAGCCAGGTGGTTGGTAAAGGAAAACACTTGGCCCACCGGGTTTTCGATTTCGGTTGAGAAGACCACTGATTGCCAGTGCATTGTCTCGAATTGTCTCTGCCGATAGTCGTTCTCGGGTCTGTCTTGCTAATAGCCGGTTTTGAGGATCTATAGCTAAGAGATTGTCAGTGACTATAGACGACTGTTGATAGGTCGCTGACATCACAATTTTTTTAATTATTGCCTTGATATTCCAGTCGATTTCTATGAATTCTCTAGCCAACCAGTCCAGTAGCTTTGGATGGGATGGTCTCTCACCCTGTGATCCGAATTCGTTGGTTGTCTTTACCAATCCTGTGCCGAAGCAAAGCTGCCAGAATCGATTAACTGTGACACGGCTAACCAAAGGATGGTCTGGATCCAATAGCCATTTGGCAAGTGTTAGCCGATTAGGCATTCCCCTTTTTGCCATCGGTGGCAAAAAGGCTGGGACCCCAGCATATACTCTTTCACCTTTGTTACGATAATCTCCGCGAATCAGAACATGTGTAGGTCTTGGCTCTTTCATGTCATCCATGACTCTTATGGCTGGAATTTGACGTTCTAGTAAAGATAGTTGTTGATGAGTCTTCTTGAGTTTTTGTGACAATGCTTGGATCTCTGGTGACTTCAGTTCTCGAAAGAAAGACTTCACTTCATGTTTCTGATTGTCGGTCCAGTCCGCAGAGGGAGATTTGAAGATATCCTTAATCTTTCTAGTGAATTTGTCATTCCATGCCATTTCGGTTGAAAAATAAAAACCGGGGCGTCTGCTTATATTGACGATTTTAAGGAGAATTTCATTTTGACCTGGTTTTAGGTTGATCACCAGTTCTTTGCCTGGGGAAGTGGTACAGTTAGGATGCTCTTCTGAAAGGATAACTTTACCGTTGAACCAGAGCTTTTCACCACCGTTAATGCTCACTGGTCTTGGTTTGAAAGCGTTTTTGTCGGGTATGTACTCAGCTCCAATAAATAAGGTCAGCTCTCGCGGAATTTCTGTTTGGATTGTCCGGAAAAGATAAAACACCGCATCTTCACCGACAAGGTTTTGAATAACATTGTCTTTCCAGGAAGACTGCTGTTCCCAAAAGAGGCTGCCGTTTTGATAACTCTTTTCCAGATCAATCTCTTGTTCGGGTGGAAAGATTTTTGCAAAAGCTTTTGAACGTTGAACGTCAACGAAAGGTCCAATGGAGTACCAGTCACTAAGAAGAATCGACTTTGTTGAGAGTTCTTCCCTGACACGCTTTTGCCACTGTTTTTGTTCTGACTCTAGGGGGAAGTTAGTAGTTTCAACCAGGGCGGTGCGCTTGGATTTAAGGTATTCTATCTCACTTTTAAGTCGTGAAACCTCGGCCTTTTGTTCCAGTGACGGCAATCGAATATAGGGTGGTGCTGGATCTGCTATTAAGCCCTGTTCAGGTAGTCGATTAAAAAAATCATAAAACTCATAGTATTCTTTTTGCTTAAATGGATCATACTTGTGATCGTGACACTCAGCACAAGCAAGTGAAGACCCCAGCCACACGGTTGCCGTTGTGTTTACCCGATCGACCACGTATTTAGTTATGTATTCTTCCGGATCTGCTCCACCTTCGTCTGTTGTTGTATGATTGCGGTTAAACCCTGTAGCGATTCTTTCATCCAGTGTGGGATTTGGTAAGAGGTCACCAGCAAGCTGTTCGATGGTGAATTTGTCGAAGGGCTTATTTTGGTTGAATGCATTTATGACCCAGTTTCGATAAGGCCACATTTTTCGCTCGCTGTCCTTGTGATGGCCGTCAGAATCTGCGTACCGAGCCAGGTCGAGCCAATGCTGGGCCATCTTCTCGCCGTATTGGGGCGAAGCCAATAATCGGTCCACCAGTCTTTCATATGCTTGTGGCCTAAGGTCACTCAGAAAAGAGTCTACTTCCTTAGGTGTAGGAGGCAACCCGGTAAGCTGTAAGCTAAGTCGGCGTATCAGGGTATTTTTGTCTGCGCGAGGCATAGGGTTCAGTCCGGCATTTTCTAAACCATGCAGAATGAAGTAATCAATTTCATTTTTAACCCAATTGTTTTCCTTTACCTTGGGTAGATTTGGGCGTTTTGGACTTATGTATGCCCAATGTTTTTTCCACTGAGCTCCCTGATTAATCCACATTGTGATCAGATCAACCTGTTCCTTAGTCAAACGCTTGCCAGTGAAAGCAGGTGGCATGCGCAAAGTGTTGTTTTTTGACGAAACCCGAACTATTAATTCACTTTTCAAGGAATTGCCAGGCACAATCGTTCTTTTTCCGGAAGAAAGTTTTGAAAAGGCAGCTTCTTCTTCGTCGAGTCTTAAGTCTGCCATGCGCTTGTTTTCGTCAGGGCCGTGACAAGCGTAACAGTTTTCCGAAAGGATGGGACGAATCTGGCGATCGTAGTCAATTGGTGAGGAGCTCTCAGGCTGTACAGCTAACAGGGATGTTGTATAGAGTAGAATAGAAATTAGGAAGATTTCTTTTGTTCTATGAATTTTCCCAAAAAAATACTTCATTTGAAATTTCTATGAATCTTATATGATAGAAGTTGAATCACTTTTTAATCAAGATTTTGTAGTCAGGATTTGAATTGAAACGCTAACTAGGTTAGGAGATACAGCATGTGGACTATGATGAAATCAATAATCCTAATCCTATTTACCCTCAGCAGCATACGAGCTGAGAACTGGCCTCAGTGGCGAGGTCCTGCTGGGAATGGGACTAGCTCTGAAAAGAATCTACCTATTAAATGGGGGGCTACACAAAATATAACCTGGAAGGTTCCCATGGCGGCCTGGAGTGGATCCACCCCAATTGTTTGGAATGATCACATCTTTCTAAACTCGGCGGCCGGTGGGGAACGAATGTCAGGTTTTCATAGGGGTAAGAATCCTGCCCAGCAGTCAGAGGAACTTTCATTATGGTGTCTTGATAGAAGAACAGGGCGTATCTGTTGGAAACGGAGTCTGGGTGGAGGGAATAGGCAGCTACAAAAACAGAATATGTCCTCACCTTCTCCTGTTACTGACGGTTATAGGGTTTGGGCCTTAACTGGAACCGGAATTGTCAAGTGTTTTGACTTCCAGGGTAATGAACAATGGAGTCGAGATATCCAGGCCGATTACGGGAAATTTGGTCTTGGTTGGGGTTATGCATCCTCCCCACTCCTTTATTCTAAAACCCTGTTTGTCCAGGTTCTACATGGACAGAACACAGATGAACCTTCCTATCTATTAGGGATCGATGCTACCAATGGACAAACCAAATGGATCGTGGAAAGACCCACGGATGCAATTGCCGAATCTCCCGATTCATATACCACTCCTACAATCTTTCGCTATCAGGGGAAGATTGAAATTATTGTAACTGGGGGAGACTATGTGACTGGTCATGACCCAAGGACTGGCATGGAGTTATGGAGAGGTGGAGGGCTGAATCCAAACAAAGCAGGGAATTATAGGATCGTTGCTTCACCGTTGGTTTCGGCTGACATGGTCTATGTCTCTACTCGAAAGAATCCATTTCAGGCTTTCCAGATTGGTAGAGATACCCCAAAAGTTCTGTGGAAGACTGCTAAAGGTCCAGATGTCCCAACGCCGGTCACGGATGGGAAATACCTATACATACTTAGGGACAACGGAGTGCTATTTTGTTTTAAGGCTCGGAGTGGAGAGCTGATTTGGGGTCCGGAGAGAGTCCGACCTGGAATCTATAGTGCCTCTCCAGTGCTAGCTGACGGGAAACTTTATGTTACGAGTGAAGATGGTGTGACCAGTGTGGTCGAAGCCGGCGTTGAGTTCCGACTTTTGGCGGAGAACGAGCTGGAAGGATACACTCTTGCATCACCGGCTATTTCAAATGGTCAAATCTTCATTCGAACTGAAAAATTCCTTTACTGTATTGGCCAACTTCGGACAGCGTCCTGATAGGGACTTTATTGGTTAATAGTTATAGAAAACTAAGAGGTCGGCAGCAATTTTGAGCAGAGGAAAAGGCTGCATTGGGTCTCAAGATTTCTTTTTTGTTTCTACAATTAGAAGAGTCTAATTTGTCGAGAGTACCTATTCCCTTTAGTTGTAGGTAAAATCGAAGAATGAGAGTGGAAACATGCCCCACCAGAAAGAAATAGTTCGCAGAAACCTAGTCATTATTGGCGCTGTTTATTTGATGGCGACCTTTCTGACAGGCCCACTTCCTCCTAGGGCAGTTTCGGATCAGTGGCATTTTAAGGCTGGCCCCATTTACTTAGGACGCCCGGTGACCTTGACAGGTGATAGCCCTCACTACCTTCTGATTTTGAACAGTCTTATTGAGGATTGGGACATCGATCTGAGTAACAATCACCGACAGGTTCGTGAAGGAGATTGGGATGCTGGTACCCGTTATCGTTTTTCGTTTTTTGGTGATCATGTTGACATTGACCGCCTTGGTCAATCGTTGAGCATTCATTCTCCATTCATGCCTGTTTTGATGGCACTAATATTGTGGCCTTTCCAGGGAAGCGAATGGGTTGAATCATTATCTATTTATTTATGTCTATTGGTTGTGTGGATTGGAATATATGTCTTTATGCGCTGGAAGCCCCAACATGCGAATTGGGGTCTGGTTCTGGGATTGGCAAGTCCACTCTTTTGGTATGGACGGGATCTCTGGACTGAGCCTTGGCAAGCGACCATTTGGTTGTTGTTACTGGCTTGCCCCAGTTTACCCTTGTTGGCTTTGTTGGCGATTTATGGAACTTTAATTAAGTACACTTTCTTTGTGGTTCCCATGATGATGGGATTGGTGGATTTGTGGAGGGGAATGTATAGGCGCGCCATGTTTCTCTGTAGCGGTGCCGCTGCGGGGTTACTGATAGCTTTTTTATGGGCCCAGTATACGTTTCGTTTTACCGATCATGTGGATTTATTCCACATGGCTTTCCATCGAAGAGAAGGTTCTTACAATTCCGTGTCTGGTCTTGCAAATTTTGAGTCGATATTTGACTTTTTAGGTGCATTTGAGCGACTAGGATCTTTCTTTGGGAGTCTTGGTGGTACAGGAATTTGGGGACTTCTGGTCTCACCTTCTCAAGGGATTCTTCCTTTTTTCCCCATTTTTGTATGGGGTTTTTGGAGTTTTCGCAAGGGTGGGCGAATCTATATTCCGGCAATTACTTATTTTCTTCTCCATGCGAGTTATCTGGGGTGGAGAGCTGGGACTGGGTTTTCCGCCCGTTATTTAGTAACACTTTTGCCCATTCTAGTTCTCGGTGTTGCTGAATCAAGACGGCGTCCCAGATGGTTATTCTCAATATGCCTTAGTTATAGTCTTTTATGGGGGTTGTTAGCGGGGTTTTTACCTGTCTCCGTAATTGAACGTGGACCTCTTGAAGTGCTGGTTTTTCTTGCTGAAGAGTTAGGTCTATTAAGTGAATCTCTGTGAGTACTTGAATGGTACAATTACATGTCTATTCAGACTATAGTCATGTCTAACTATCTTCTGAGGCATAAAGGTGAGGAACTATTCTATATCAGCCATAATCCCTGTAGGCCCAAAAGAATCTCGAGTAGCTCTTTGCTTAGAGAACTTATTGCGGCTTTCACCTCCTGTTGATGAAGTGTTGATTATTGCAGACGGCACTAATGAATTGGCACAGGCGGCCGCAAAAAAATTTGGGGTCAGCTATGTGGAGTCAAAGTATAGTAAGGGACCGGCGTATGCTCGCAATCAGGGAGCCTTTGTTGCCAGTAGTGATATTCTCTTGTTTGTAGATGCGGATGTTCTCATTCCTTCTGATTTAGTTTCAAAAATCAAGGTTGCTCTCAACCCCGAGAATGGAATTTTAGCCTGTTTTGGTTCTTACGATGATGCTCCTGTAGCTAGCAACTTTTTCTCCCAGTATAAGAATCTTTTTCACCACTACGTACATCAGGAGTCGTGTAATGAAGCTTCTACCTTTTGGACCGGATGCGGTGCGGTTTTTAGTGACGTATTCAAGAGAATTGGAGGGTTTGATGAGAAGTTTTTCCTGCCTTCTGTCGAGGATATAGAATTCGGTTATCGTCTTCGAGATGCTGGTTATCGAATTAGACTCATTCACAGTTTGCAAGTAAAGCATCTCAAACGTTGGAATGCTTTTTCTCTGCTGCATACCGATTTTTTTCAGCGTGCTATCCCGTGGAGTCGAATGTTACTCTCTCGCTCTTCGATTCCACAGGAACTTAATCTGAAAATGTCCAGTCGAGTAAGTGGGTTAGCTGCCGTAGCATTGCTAATTGGATTTTTTTTAATTCCCTTTGATTGGCAAATTGGGAGTATTATTTCGATATTAGCTATTTGTGTCGGAGGCGTTTTAAATATTCCTCTTTACCGGTTTTTTAAGCGGAAAAGAGGTTTGCTTTTCACGACCGGTGTTTTTTTCTGGACTTGGTTCTACTATTTTTACAGCACTTTGGGTTTTGTCGTAGCTCTGATACAGCATTGGTGGACTAGTTTGTTCTCTGGCTTTAAGCATACTGAGAAGAGTAATAAAAATGGAGCTCAAATATCCCTTGACTGAGAGTATGAAAGTAGCGGTAATTGGTGCCGGTCCCGCCGGTTTAACTGCAGCGCTCGAGTTGGCAAAGCTTGGTATCAAGCCTGTTGTTTTCGAACAGTCAACCTTTGTGGGAGGGATAGCAAGAACTGAAGAGCATGATGGGAATCGATTTGATATTGGAGGACATCGTTTCTATACAAGATTGCCTGAAATTCAGGAATTTTGGGAGAAGACCTTAAGGGAAGATTTCAGAAAAGTTCAACGACTTTCGAGAATCTATTATCGTGGTCGTTTTTTTAATTATCCTCTTGAACCGTTCAATGCTTTAGTTAATCTGGGAATACTGGAAAGTTTTCGTATTCTGGGGAGTTATTTTTCAATTCAGTTAAAGCCCTTGCCAAAAGAGGACACCTTTGAAGAATGGGTGATTAATCGATTTGGTAGGCGACTTTATCAAACTTTTTTCAAAACCTATACTGAAAAGGTCTGGGGGATCCCTTGTTCTAAAATCCAGGCTGACTGGGCTGCCCAAAGAATCAAAGGCCTTTCGCTAATGGCAGCTATTAGAGAGGCATTTTTTGGGGACAAGGATGTCAAAACCCTTATTAACGAGTTCCACTACCCTGTTCTTGGTCCGGGAATGATGTGGCAGCATGTTACTAGACAGATTGAGGATCGAGGTGGCCAGGTATTTCTGAACAATGCAGTTGTGAGGTTGAACTGTCAGGAAGACAGAATTGATTCGTTGATAGTTAGAAGCGGAGCGGAGGATAAAGTCTATAGGGTAGAAAATGTGATTTCAACTATGCCGTTAATTGACCTAATTCGCAGCATGGATCCCAAGATTTCCCATGAGATACTTGATGCAGCTAATCAGCTTCAATATCGGGCGTTTATATTAGTAGGTTTGATTTTGGACAATCAGAATCTCTTTCCAGACCAGTGGATTTACATACACAGCCCAGGTGTTCGAGTTGGGAGAATTCAGAACTTTAAAAACTGGAGTTCAGAAATGGTAGCTGAACCTGATATTACATCTGTAGGATTGGAATATTTTTGTTCGGAGGGAGATGATCTTTGGGTGATGGAGGATCGAGACTTACTTGAACTGGCCCGTAAGGAACTGAAGTTGCTGGGCCTAGCAGGCTCTGCAAATGTAAAAAATGGGGTAGTTATTCGTCAACCTAAGGCATACCCTGTCTATGATGCTAAATATCGTGAATCTCTAAACCTAATTCAGGGATTTCTTAGTGGGATTCAGAACCTGCAGACGATTGGACGGAATGGAATGCACCGTTATAACAATCAGGATCACTCCATGTTGACCGGGATTTTAGCAGCCCGAAACCTTATGGGTGAGAGGCATGATTTGTGGAAAGTGAATACAGAAAGGTCTTATTACGAGCAATTCACAACTGAATCAGAATGATCAAAAATAGATTAAATTTCAAGGTTTAGTTCATACTTCGAATGACAGAGAGCAATAAAAAACCGGCACGCCCAGATTTCATTAGGGCTAAGATTGAGAATGATATAAAACTCGGCAAGAATGGTGGTCGAATTGCAACACGTTTCCCACCTGAGCCCAACGGCCATCTACATATAGGTCACGCTAAGTCGATTTGTCTCAACTTCGGTGTAGCTAAGGAATACTCTGGTACGTGCAATCTACGCTTCGACGACACTAACCCGGTCACAGAAAATGTCGAGTATCAGGAAGCAATCAAAGAAGATGTTCGTTGGTTAGGTTTCGACTGGGGAAACCGGCTCTACCATGCATCTGATTATTTTGAAAAACTGTACAAATATGCTGAGGAGTTAATTAAGAAAGGCTTGGCCTATGTTGACAGCCTAGATCAGAAACTCATTCGCGAGTATCGTGGTTCATTGACTGAACCCGGTCGTAACAGTCCCGATCGGGATAGACCAATTGAAGAAAATCTAGAGCTTTTTCAGCGAATGAGGGCTGGAGAATTTGAAGAGGGATCCTTAGTCTTAAGGGCCCGGATTGATATGGCCTCTCCGAATCTCAATATGCGAGACCCTGCGATCTATAGGATAAAGCGTGCCACTCACCATCGGACAGGTGATCAATGGAACATTTATCCAATGTATGATTTTGCCCATGGCATTTCGGATGCTATCGAAAAAATAACTCACTCTCTTTGTACTCTGGAGTTTGAAGATCATCGCCCCCTCTATGATTGGTTTTTGGAAAATCTTGATATTTCTTGTCTCCCAAAACAGACGGAATTTGCACGTCTTAATCTTTCTTACACTGTTCTAAGTAAGAGGAAGCTCCGCATTCTTGTGGAGGAAAATCATGTAGAAAGTTGGGACGACCCTCGAATGCCCACTCTGAGTGGTTTAAGGAGAAGAGGTTATACGCCTGCTTCTATTCGAGATTTTTGCCGTCGAATCGGTATAGCTAAGAAGGATGCTATTATTGACATTGCCCAGCTTGAGTATTGTATTCGACAGGACTTGAACCTAGCAGCCCCCCGCCGAATGGCTGTGTTAAATCCATTGCGGGTCGTGATTGAAAATTATCCAAAGGATCAAGAAGAGCTTCTTACGGCAATCAATAATCCAGAAGATCCAGCCTTAGGAACTCGAGAGGTTCCATTCTGCAGAGTTATCTACATTGAGCAGGAGGACTTTATGGAAGATCCCCCCAAAAAGTTTTTTCGTCTTTCTCTGGGACGTGAAGTCCGTTTGCGTTATGCATATTTTATAACTTGCCATAAAGTTTTAAAGGATGGAAAAGGTCGGCCTATAGAATTACGTTGCACGTATGATCCTAAGACAAGAGGAGGAAGCGCTCCTGATGGTCGGAGGGTTAAAGGAACCCTCCATTGGGTATCAAAATCCCATGCCGTGGATGCGAATATACGATTATATGATCGATTGTTTTCTCATTCTAATCCACTCTTGTTTGAAGATCTTTCCAAAGCCTTGAACCCAGACTCTCTTAAGGTTCTAACTGGTTGTAAACTAGAGCCGAGTCTAGCGGGAGCGAATTTGGGGGATTGCTTCCAATTTGAAAGACTTGGTTACTTTTGTCTGGATCCCGATTCGAATCTAGACTTGTTGGTGTTCAATCGTACTGTTACTCTTCGTGATACTTGGGCTAGGTTAAAGAGCCAAATGTCTGGATAAACCAGTGCGGAGTTTCATGTATACAGACTGTTACGATAGACAAACCTAGTTGGGTAATCCACTCTTTATAGATTGAGATTCGTTGACACTTGACGAATTCTTGTGCTAAAGGTGAATTCTTTTTTGGTCGTTTGGAGGAGTTATGCTAGTAAAGGATCCACACCTATTTACGTCGGAATCGGTAACCGAAGGTCATCCTGACAAAATTGCTGACCAAATATCAGATGCTGTCTTGGACGCCATTTTAGAACAGGATTCCGTAGGACGGGTAGCTTGTGAGACGATGGTTACTACTGGTCTTGTTGTCGTGGCTGGGGAGGTGACTGCTAACTGTCACGTCGACATTCCTAACTTGGTAAGAGAAACCATTAAGGAAGTCGGCTACACTCGCGCTAAGTTCGGATTTGATAACGAAACTTGTGGTGTCATTTGTTCACTAGATAAACAATCATCTGACATAGCGATGGGTGTTGATACTGGAGGTGCTGGTGATCAGGGTTTAATGTTTGGATTTGCTTGTCGAGATACTCCTCAATTGATGCCCATGCCGATCCAAATGGCCCACGATTTGACTCGGCGTCTCAGTTATTGCCGAAAACAAGGAATATTGAATTGGTTGCGTCCTGATGGTAAGTCTCAAGTAACGATTGAGTATGACGGTTTGATGCCTCGTAGGGTCCAAACAGTGGTTATTTCTACGCAGCATGCCGATGCTGTTTCCAACGAAGAAATCCACGAAGGGATCTGTCGCCAGGTAATAGAACCCATAGTTCCTGAAGCATTAATGGATGCTCAAACTAAAATGCTAGTAAACCCCACCGGTCGTTTTGTAACCGGAGGTCCACAAGGTGATTGTGGCTTGACTGGACGAAAAATCATTGTGGATACATATGGGGGTATGGGGCGACACGGTGGTGGAGCTTTTTCTGGGAAAGATCCCTCCAAGGTAGATCGTTCTGCTAGCTACATGGCTCGTTATATTGCTAAGAATCTGGTTGCTGCTGGTTTGGCTGATCGCATAGAAATTCAATTGGCTTATGCTATTGGAGTTGCAGAACCCGTTTCTGTGATGCTAGATAGTTTTGGGACAGCCCGTGTGGACAACAAGAAAATTGTTGAACTTATTCGGGAACATTTCGAACTCACTCCCAGCGGAATCATCGAGTCGCTTAATCTGCGGAGACCAATCTATCGGAAAACAGCAGCCTATGGTCACTTTGGGCGCGAAGAAGAAGGTTTTACGTGGGAAAGAACAGACAAATCCGATCAGCTGAAAGTTTCAGCAGGGTTACCTTTATAGAAAGAAACGTTGCCTAGAGTCTTTCCATAAACTTCTAATTAGCGTTACGTTGTCAACACATTATGCAGCACCGCCACGCAGGGATGGTGACGATGGGCTATCACCTTACACCTGCAGTAAAATACATTATTTTAGCCTGTCTTGGTGCTTATATTCTGTCTACATTAGGAGCAGGCGAAGAAATGATTTATTTCTTCGGACTGACACCTGGCTGGATTTTCACCAAGCTTTTTTTCTGGCAGCTCTTCACCTATCTTTTTTTCCATTCTGGGTTTGGACACATTTTTTGGAACATGTTTGTTCTCTGGATGTTTGGTTGTGAGATGGAACGTTATTTAGGAAGTCGAGAATTTGTTCGTTTTTTCTTTATAACCGGGATGGGAGCCGGTCTGATTTCGGTTTTGGTACATCCCATGTCAACGGTTACTACTATCGGTGCCAGTGGATCCATTTATGGCATACTTTTGGCATATGGAATGCTTTTCCCAGAACGACGAGTGTATCTATATTTCCTTTTTCCGATCAAAGTAAAGTACTTTATCTCTTTTCTGTTTGTGAGTGCATTTGTTGCAGCCTTTGGAAGCAGTGGAACTGGAATTGACCATTTTGCCCATCTCGGAGGTGGTCTATTTGCGGTGCTCTACTTGAAAGGTATTTTTTCATGGAAAAGATTAAGAGAAGCATACAATCATCAACGGTTTCAGCGTTTGCGAAAAAATTTTAAGGTTTATGAGAAAAAACAGAAAAAAAAGGAAGACGATTTCTGGATCAATTGATTAGCTCTATTGGTTTTTTCTTTTCAAAATCCAAGCGTATTTTAGCCAAACTAGGTGAGATTTCTCATCGTTTTCGTTTTGGAGAAAATAGTAAGGCCCAATGTTACGAACGGAGATCGAGTTCATTAGATCTTGGAGATGTTCTTAAACATGAAACGATAGGGCAGGGCATCTGTTAAGATGTTTAATCAAGGTTAGGGTAATGCAGCTTTCTAAGATAGGAAATCGTTGGAAATTAATGTCTGGTTATCTGACTGGCCGACCAGATCTACAAGCTTATCCAATTACACTGATTGTAGAGAATACGGCTAAGTGCAATTTCAAGTGTCCAATGTGCCCCCGCGAGTTCGGCTATTATCCTCCGGAGGATTTTGATTTCAATCTCTTTAAAAACGTCATCGATGAAATTAGAGATCAAACAGAACTAGTTTTCCCTTGGGGTGGAGGAGAACCCCTAATGAATCCGGAATTGACAAAAATGATTAGATATTGCCGGGATGCAAATATCTATACCGTGGTTTCAACCAATGCCAGCTTGCTAGATGAGACTTGGAGTAGACAACTTATTGAAGCGGGGCTGGACAATATTATATTGGCTTTTGATGGCACGACTCCCGAGGTTTACGAGAGATATCGTAAGGGTGGTGATTTCCACCAGGTAAAGTCAAATATTGAAGGGTTTTTGCGTGTAAAAAACCAGCTAAAGTCAGATATTTTTACCGTTCTCCAGATGGTTAGGTTACCTTATAATCAGCATCAAGTCAGGGACTTTCATAAGATGTGGTCTATCCAAGGTGTGGATGAAATCCGAGTCAAGGAAGATGAAATTGTTATACCTGAAGTAGCTTTGGAAGAGAGGATTAACCATGAAAGAAAGCGTCATCCCTGTTATCAACTATGGCAGGGTCCTGCAACTATCAATTACAAGGGCGATTTCTTCCCTTGTTGTCATACTTGGCGCTCTGAACCTATAGGAAATGTAAATGACCAGTCGGTTTACCAGTTGTGGAATTCTGAAAAGATGGAGAAAATGAGGTCAGCTCACCTTAAAGGTGATCTGAGAGACTACCCAGACTGCATGGATTGTCATGCTCCAAATCCTAGACTTCCAGTTATCCTAGGAAGTTTTATGGTGGATATGTTCAAGGTTCGAAAATGGATTCCAAAATTAGAAAAAATGGCTGTTTTTTACAAGATTCCTCTTTTTATTGATCGTTGAATGGAACTTAATTTAGAAGAGGTGTACTTAGGATGAATATTCTCCTGGTTAGAGGAAAACCAACCTTTATGGACATGATCGTAGGTATCCCCATTGGGCTTGTATATATTGCTCCCATTGCACAGAGAAGAGGACACTATGTGGAAATACTAGACCTGGCTCTTGATGAGGATCCCAAAGCTGCTTTGGATACTAAACTTCGTGAAAGGTCTTGGAATTTGGCTGGTTTTACTTGTATGACCGCTGAATTCGAAGGTGCCGAGCTTGCCGCGAAACAAATCAAGGATTTTGACCCTGAAATCAAAACCATCTTTGGGGGACAACATCCCACAATCGTGACAAAAGAAGTTATGGGCACCGACTATTGTGATTTTGTGTGCATGGGTGAGGGAGAAGAAACCTTTGATGAATTTTTAGATTTTTGGGAAAGAGGAAAGGATCTCAAGCAGGTCACTGGTTTGGCCCTTAAGAGTAAATGTGGAGATATATGTGAGAATTTGCCTAGGAAACCTATTTGGCATGTAGATGACATTCCTCTTCCAGCTTATGAGTTACTTGATCTGGATCGTTATGCAACTGCAGAATCGGCTCGTTACACACCCAAATACAAGCGGGCGATTCAGGTCTTTAGTAGTCGCGGCTGTCCTTGGCACTGTACCTATTGCCATGATCTTTTTGGTAAAAAATTTCGAGGTCGTTCTCCGGAGCATGTCCTCAAAGAGATGAAAATGCTCTATTATGACTACAATATCCAGGAATTCATGATCGAGGACGACATCTTTAATTTTGATATGGAGCGTGCCAAGAAAATATGTGACCTGATTGTCGAAGAAGGAATGACTGTGGCGCTTCAATTCGGGAATGGGATTCGTTTAGAGCGAATTGACGAAGAGCTTGTTCAAAAGCTTGCCGCAGCTGGTACTCACCATGTTTCAATTGCCATCGAGTCAGCCAGTCCGAGAATACAGCGTGTGAGTAGAAAGAATCTCAAGCTTCACATGGTAAATGATATCGTCGGATGGATGCGTAAGCATCGTATTAATTGTTTAGGATTTTTTATGATCGGATTTCCGACGGAGACTCTTGAGGAAATCAAGATGACTATTCAATATGCTTGTCAGACTGATTTGGACGAGGCCCTATTCAGTATTGTAATCCCTTATGCTGGTACCGAGTTAAGCCGGCAAATTATGCGGGAAGGTTGGTACGATCCTAACCAGAAAACAGAGCATTTACATGAAGTTTCAAAGATTAAAACCGAAGAGTTTGACTTTGCGACTCTCAAACAGCTCCAACGTAGGGCTTACCTGAAGTTTTTCTTGACTAAGTTTCGCTTTGTCCGAATTCTACCTAGGCTTTTAAGTTTTCGTTCTAGCCGACGTTATCTAAAAGCTATAGAACGTAATTTTCTTCCCGAATCTATTACAGGTGAGCTGTCACGTGTCAACTAGTTAATGTGATTTTCTAATGTACTCCTACCCCAACTTTCCTGACCATGTTTATGTTGAGTTGACCAATATTTGCAATGCGCGTTGTACAATCTGCGCAACTCCCCAGATGAAACGCCCCCGCAACATCATGCCTTTCCCATTATTTCAGCAGATAGTGGATGAATGTAGTCAGTACAGGGATACCAAAATATTGCCTTTTCTTCACGGTGAATCTTTACTAATCCCAAATGCGTTGGATTACTTTCGATATATCCGAAAGGTCGCACCACTGAACCATTTGAATCTAACCTCTAACGGTTCTAGGCTAACCATGGAGTTGACGGAACAGATCCTGGAGGAGGATCTTATTGATAGTTTTATTTTTTCCATCGATGGAGGAGATAAGGAAACGTTTGAAAAAATTCGGCTCAATCTTAGTTACGATGAAGTGCGGAGTAATATCTTGTACTTTATTCGTCGACGTAACGAATTGGGTAAGAAATTACCCAAGGTTTCCATTTCAATGGTAACTGTTGAGGAGAACCGAAATACTAGACACCAGCTTATGGAAGCCTGGAAGGAAGCTGATGAGGTCCGCTTTTCGGTTTACTTTAACTGGGCTGGAAAGTTATCTAACTTCAAACGGGTATCCAATAAAATTAACTATTGTGAAAGGTTACAGCACTATATAACTATCTTGTCGGATGGACGTGTTGCCATGTGTTGTTTTGACTCGGAAGCAGAGTATGCGGTTGGAAATCTCAACAGCCAGAGCATACAAGGAGTTTGGCACTCAGAGGAGTTCAATCGTAGGCGCCATCAGTTATTTGAACGGGACTTCAAAAACCTAAATATATGTAGCCAATGTGACTATGTTAATCATCCGTCCTGGGTAACTCCTTTGGTTCGGATTCGCCCATATCTATCCAAAAACTTCCCGCAATTACAGGGCATGGCCGATCGATTTTATAAGTCATGGTTGTTGAGAAAACGATCTGGGCAACAAGGAATTAAAGAACGCAATGCGCACCCTACAGTCAATATCGCAGAAAACTGAGTCTAAATTTCCCTGGGAGGAGACCCCAAAAAAAGGGGATCTCGGGAAAATTCTTCTGCTCTATCCTGTGACCGGGATGGATTTAGCGGGGGTGAATGTTGGCTTACCTTTATCCTGTCTTTATCTTGGGACTGTACTCGAAAAAGTAGGCTACCGAGTTGAGATACTAGATGAGCGTCTGACCAACAGTTTTGGCCAAGAAGTGGCAGAGTCTATTAATAGGGAAAGACCTGTTCTTGTTGGGATTTCCTCAATGACCGGAATACAGATTCAGGGTGGGCTCGAAGGTGCCCGAGCGGTGCGCTCTATAGACCCTTCGGTTCCTTTAGTATGGGGTGGTGTGCATCCTTCACTATGTCCGGATACGACGCTTAAGGACGCGCTGTGTGACATAGTGGTGGTGGGTGAGGGAGAAATTACTCTAATTGAGCTGGCAGATTGTTTGGTGTCGAGAGGAGATCTTACACAGGTAAGGGGAATTGGTTTCAAACAGGAAGGGGAGATCCATTTCACACAGGGGCGACCAATGATTGAAGATTTGGATCGCATTCCTCGTCCTGATTATGGTCTTGTGGATATGCAGTATTACTTCACGACAGCTCCGACTACCTCTCAGCGTCAACTACAGGTAGTCACTAGCCGAGGTTGTCCCTATGATTGTGAATTTTGTTACAATCTCAAGTTTAATGAGCGCCGTTTCCGCTACCATTCAGCTGAAAGAACTGTTTCAGATATTGCCTATTTATCTAGGGAATTTGGGGTTCACGCTATCTTTATAGAGGATGATTATTTTTTTGGCAATCCTCGGCGAGTGGAAGAGATCTGTGAGCTACTTTTATTGGAAGATCTGAATCTATTAATTCAGGTTCCTTGTCGGATTGATTATCTCCATCGAAAAGATCCAGAGGTACTTAAGAAACTTTATCAGGCTGGCTTCAAAGAACTATGGATTGGGATTGAATCAGGCTCGGAGAAAAGACTTAAGGAAATTATGAAGCGCAACACGTTAGATCAGGTCAGGAATGTCAATCAATTGCTTTCACAATCTGATGTTTATGCCAAGTTTGGGTTTATGGCAGGTTTCCCAAATGAGGAACGTCAAGAAACACTTGAAACTGTTGATTTCATGTTTGAATTAGCCAGTCAAAATCAAAATGCAGGGCTGGCTCCTGTTGCAATTTATACTCCCTACCCTGGAACAACACTTTATGATAAGGCTAAGCTTGTTTACGGGATGAAATTTCCGAATTCTTTGGAAGGTTGGAGTCGATTTCATTTTGCTCGAAATAACAATCCATTTCTGAGCGGTCGCCAGAAAAAATTTATTAGTAAAGTGAACGTGATGAGTCGATTTTTTGAGAGAAAAGCATTTGAAAGATTTAGCCAGAATCGATTCAAGCCTCTTCTCATGTTTCTTTTTGATATGTACTATCGATACCTTAGGGTTAGGCTGCGCTGGAGATGTTTTAGCTTAATGCCTGAAATTCCGATCATTCGATTTATAGAAAAGGTTTACTTGAAGATTGCTCACCGATCCCAAATATCTAGAATGACTTCCTAGAATTTAATGTCCTTAGTATCCCTTGTTTCGTATTGTCTTGGGTTTTTAAGTCGAATGATCCTTGGATAGTAACAGCGCTTTCGGTTAAAGCGCCGTAGAAAGTAAAGGATAGATTCAGATAGCATAAGTTGTTGGAATGGTAGATAAGTCAACAGATCAGATCCTTTTGATGAAGCAGGTAGTGGGTAGAAAAGCTTCTGGTTATGTCCAATCAGGCATGACTATCGGAATAGGAAGTGGATCCACTGCTCTTCAATCTATTGTTGCTATTGGTGAACGTTTAGTGTCGGGAGATCTTCGTGAAGTCTACGGAGTAGCAACCTCATACCAGTCTGCTATTGATGCAAGAGAAGCTGGTATTCCTCTCATAGATGTTTGTCAGGTTGACGAAATTGATCTCACAATTGATGGAGCAGATGAAGTTTCACCAGGAAAGTGTCTTATAAAAGGAGGAGGGGCTGCTCAGGTTATGGAAAAGGTAATTGCTAAGCTTTCGGAGAAGTTTATTGTTATCGTTGACTCTACTAAGATCAGTGAAAAAATAGGGGAATTGGCTCCAATTCCTGTTGCTGTGCTACCACAGTCTTCGAAGCTCGCTTTGAAGCAGTTAGCCGCCCTTGGGGGGAACCCCAAGGTACGGATGGCAACCCAAAAACTAGGACCTGTTATAACGGATAATGGCAATATGATCATTGATGTTTGGTTTGACCAGATTCACGAACCTACAAGTCTTGAGGGGGAAATTAATCTTATACCAGGAGTTGTGGACAATGGACTGTTTGTCGATTTGGCCAGTCTGGTCTTAGTTGGAGACTTACAGGATGGAAATCCTGTAGTCTACGAGTATTAGTAGCCTTTGCAAGCCTTTAGCATTCTAAGGTTTGTTAATAGCGTCGATCAACTGTCGAAGTCGGCTGAAGTGTTTCTGATTAAACGCGAAGACTAGTCTAGGTAGATTTTCGATCTCTGGTTCATCTCTCTCTTCAGAAAAAGGAAGACATCTTTCAATTGATCCTTCTGCTACGATATCTTTGAATTCCAGGTTGAGTTTCTCAAGGTGCTGATCTGACAATGGTTTTAGGAGTCTGAGAACAACTTTTTGGCGCCTTTGGACATAGCGAAGGGAATGGTAACATCGGTAAAACCCAATGATCTCTTCTATCGCCTCTGAAACGGAGTGGATAATCTTAAACAAAGATTGATCATCTTTGGAAACAAGGGAATTTCCAGCCAACTGTAGATCAAAAAAAGTCAGCCAGTCCTTCCAATATAAACCACTTTCTTCTTCTATGAGTATAATCGGACAAGGACTATCTTTGCCTGTCTGTACCAACGTTAAGGCTTCAAAGCACTCATCCTGTGTCCCAAAGCCACCAGGGAAAACCACAATAGCATCAGTTTCTTTAACAAAGAACAATTTACGTGTGAAGAAGTATTTAAAGTTTATTAGCTTCTCATCTTCATCAACAAACTGATTTGCTGTTTGTTCAAAAGGCAGAAGAATGTTGAGTCCGAAACTGTTGGATTTTCCGCTGCCTAGATTTCCTGCCTCCATGATGCCCGGTCCAGCGCCTGTAATTCCCATCCATCCACGACTGACGATTTGTTGTGCGAAATCGGAGGCGAGTTGATAATTGGGATGATTAGAAGAGGTTCGAGCAGAGCCAAAAATGGAAACCTTAGGGATGCCACGGTATTGGTCAAAAATACGAAAAGCATGGCGGAGCTCTTTTGCTGCGGTACGGAGAATTTTTAAGTCTCCCCGTGTGACATTCTGTTCAGATAGCTTGACAACTGTTACCAGAATCTCTCTAAGAAGGTCTTTGTTTTGATAATCTGGAAGATTGTTTAAAAAATCCCCAATTAGTGTTCTGTAGATTGGATTCTCAACATCGTAGTTGTTCTCGTAAGGATCCAAGACGGTGTTTAGTCGAGTCATCTAACTTCTCTTTTATAAATGCAAGAATAGTTCTTTTATTTCTAGGGCCTGTTTTATTACTTTGCCTTAGGTTTAATCAAAAAATCAAAACAGTTATTAAAAAGTTGTATTCCTCACTGTATAGACCTTAAAAGATAAATTCCTCAACAAAATCTTGGATGTGAGATTCAAAGTGAGAATTAGTAGAAGTTGTAGCGTTGAAAATTAGATTCCATATATACAATACTAGGATTGTGCCAGCTAACCTAACACCTCAATATAAAGAATCTGAGCAGCTCTTTCGTCAAGCAAGAACTAGAGAAGAGAAGTTATCTGCTTTGGAAGAGATGCTTAGAGTCATCCCCAAGCACAAAGGAACAGAGAAACTACAAGCAAATCTCAAAAAACGGCTCGCTAAGTTAAGAAAGAGTGCTGTTAATTCCAGTAATCGAAGCTTCCATCCACCATTCTATCAGATAGATCGCGAGGGAGCGGGTAGTGTAGTCGTTTGCGGTCCTCCTAACTCTGGAAAATCTGAACTAGTAGATCAGCTAACAGGAGCATGTCCTGAGGTTGCTGAATATGCGTTTACCACTAGACTTCCTTTAGCCGGAATAATGAAATTCGAAGATGTCCAGATCCAATTGGTCGATACACCACCTTTAACTCCAGAGACCATGGAGACTTGGATGCTCAAACTAATTCATCAGTCTGACATAGTCTTACTAGTTTTTGATATCAATGATCCAGCAGTATTGGAGCAAACAGATTTCATCTTAAAACTTTTTTCAGCTAAAGAGATTTCTCCAGAAGGGAAACCTAACTTGCTGGTTTTAGCTGGGAAAATGGATGTTGTAGGAGCCAATGAGAATCTTGAGATTTGGAAGGATTCACTACCAGAATATATCTGCCCTCAGCCTTTTACTACAAGGAATGCAGATGCTATTGAGAACTTGCGAACAAAGCTCTTTAAACGTCTGGAATTAGTTAGAGTCTATACGAAAAGACCTAGTCATCCGATAGATCCTGACTCCGTTCCTTTTCTTCTGAAAAAAGGAGCGACAGTCATTGAGGCCGCTAGATGTGTTCACCAAGATTTTGTTAATAATTTTAGGTTTGCTCGGATCTGGAGATCACCAGATCGAAAAGGTTTGATGATCGATCAGAATGAAGAAGTTAGGGACGGAGATATTCTTGAGATTCACGCGGGTTAGTTCCTTTGAAGCTAAAATTATACAGTAGTCTCGTTCAAGAAAGTCAGAGGACTTGGCCTTAAAAGAGGTGATTGGGGAAACAGTCTCAAGTTGTTTTAATAATTCAGGTTTTCTCATAAGCAATTTTTATATTTTCTACTAATAGTATGTCTCCATGATTTCCCCCACCTTTTTCAGTAGAGGGTCAGTGTAAGAACAAACATAAGGTAGTAAAGTGAAACATGTGGTCGGATTTTCCGTATCTTTAAATGTTACTCCAAGTAATAGTTGATAGAGTAATTAATATAGTTTTAAAAGAGAGGATAAATGCGATGAAACAAAAACTATTTTTCAGTCTCAGCATGATTGTGTTATTGACGGTCTCATTAGTAGGTCAAGGATTTCCCCCTAGAGGTGGAGGATCATTTGGAGGTCCCTTGAAGTCAGACAGACTGGGAGGTGATTTCAAAAATATAAACGAACTTCCAGATCGTATGAGTCCTGTGATTCCTCCAAGAAGGGTGCTTGCTCGGATTCTAAAATTAGATGAGACACAGATGGCTGAGGTTGATGCGTTGGCGGAACAAATTGCTGTCTCTTTAGGTCCCATTCGAGAGGAGTTACGGACTCGAGGTTCTGCCTTAAGAGATGAATTGGCTTCGGAAGATTCAGATCCTTGTCTATTAGGACAGGCGTTCTTGGAAGTCGAGAATTTAAAAGCTGAAATTGTTGAAACTACAGGCTCTTTCACAGATACATTTTCGGGCATTCTGAATTCAGAACAGCTTGAAAAATGGGAGCCCATGAAGGATCGATTCCGTCATTCTCGGCCACGCCATCGTAGAGGAAATCACCCTGGACCAAGGGGATAAAACTAACTTGTATCCTTCTAGGATCCTTGCCAAGGGGGTTAGGAAGGTCCTGACCCCTTTCTCACAGGGATTCTATTTGTACTCGTTCTAGTGTTTTAAACGTATAAGCATAATTGTTGTTTTGGTCAGCAGGGTGGGCTTCTACGCTTTTGACCTGCCATTGATTGTGATCGATATCGGGGAAAAAAGCATCACCTTTAATATGAGCGTGAACAATGGTCAGGTACAAGCGATCTACGTGTCGAAGAGCCTTTCGGAAAAGTTCGGATCCTCCTCCTATAAAGATCTGTTTATCATTGGCAGCTAACTCAAGGGCTTTTTTTAATGAGTTTGCTATCTTAACTCCAGGACAATGATAGTCGAGATTTCGGGTGAGAATAATCATGTGTCGACCTTTTAATGGTTGACCAATTGATTCGAATGTCTGGCGCCCCACAATCAGATGGTGTCCCATTGTGAGTTTCCGGAACCGACGTAGATCAGAGGAAAGCCTCCAGGGTAGGATGTTGTTTCGTCCAATAACACCATTTTCTGAAACAGCAGCAATTAGTGAGATCATTATTTACACTGCAATTGGGGCTCTAATGCTTGGGTGAGGATGGTAATTAATCAGACTGAAATCCTCGAATTGGAAGTCAAAAATAGATTGAACCCCTGGATTCAGTGATATTTGAGGTAGAGGTCTAGGTTGTCGAGTCAGCTGTTTTCGAGCCTGATCCAGATGATTTAAATAGAGATGAGTGTCTCCCAATGTGTGGATGAACTCTCCAACCTGAAGGCTACATATCTGAGCTACCATCATTGTCAGGAGTGAGTAGGAAGCTATATTAAAGGGCACTCCAAGGAACACATCAGCACTGCGTTGGTAAAGTTGACAGGAAAGCTTGTTTTGGTTGACATAAAACTGAAAAAGTATATGACAAGGTGGCAGGGCCATCTTTCCAATATCAGATGGATTCCAAGCACTGACAATTAGGCGACGAGAGTCTGGATTTCTTTTGATCTTCTGGATTAGGTTAGAGATTTGATCAATACTTCTTCCGTCAGGTGAAGGCCAAGAACGCCACTGATATCCGTAGATCGGTCCAAGCTCGCCTTTTTCGTCGGCCCAGTCGTCCCAAATACGAACACTCTTCTCATTCAAAGTTCGAATATTAGTTTCGCCACTTAAAAACCACAACAGTTCATGGACAATAGATTTTAAATGAAGTTCTTTGGTTGTAAGAAGAGGAAAACCTTTCTTAAGGTTGAAGCGCATCTGATGTCCAAAAATGCTCTGGGTTCCCGTTCCAGTGCGATCTGTTTTTTCAAGCCCCTCATGGAGAACCTTGCTCAGTAACTGCAGATAGGGTTTCACTCTTTAGCTCTTTTTGATTCGTCGAGTTTGTTTCAATTCAGAAAAAGGTCTTGTCTTATTGGAGAATACTATACACTTTTGCGACCATGGTGGTCATTTCCAGGGAGACTAAGTTACTGAAGGAATAGGCGTAAAATAGAAGGATTAGCAGGCAGAGTAGGAGATCTTGGAAAAGTTGTTCTTGCTTGGAACAGGAATATAAATTGAAAGAGTTTCGGAAGGTATCTTTTAGTTGCTAGAGGATTGTTACAATCACATAAGATATCTGGAGGGAAAATTTTCTAGTTTTTGTTTAAGTAAAGTCGGTACCAGGCTTTTTTGAACTCTTCTCCATCCAACCAAACTGGGGTTTTTTCGGTATTGGCTAGAGCTCGGACGGTGTTAGAAAATGCCTGACTAAAGCGAAGAAGATAGTCAAAATCGAAATCATCACTTACCTCATCACTAGGGCGATGATAGTGCCTCATGATGGAATCGTCCATAACGAGAAAACCAGGACTAAAAGTGAGTGATGGAATTCCTTTTCGGGCAAATGGAAGATTGTCTGAACGATAGAATAGATCTTTGTTTTGTGAGGGTTCAGGGAATATTTTTAATCCAAAAGGTAAACATGCAGACTCGATAAGGTTTTGAGCTGAAGTCCTCATGAGTCCAAAAATGGTTACGATGTTTGTGTGAGTGAATCCAGCTCCATCTGTGTTTAAAACAAACATGCTGTCACTAAGCGGAATGGCTGGATTATTCACGTAAAAGGAACTGCCAAGTAATCCCTGTTCCTCGCCAGTGACAGCTATAAATAAAATTGGCCTACGGGCTTTTTTTGTCGCAAGAGATTTGGCTGCGGCAAGAAGGGCCACAACCCCCATTCCGTTGTCTCGAGCACCGTTGAAGATGAAGTCCTTAGGCGTTGCTTCTGGTAGGTCCAATCCTTTCCCCAGATGATCGTAATGAGCTGTTACTATTATATATTCATCGACAAGTTCGAGGTCTATTCCTTCTATAACTCCAAGCACATTGGATGTGAATTGAGCTTTCCCTTGGACAGATGGGACATTCACCCTCAGTGTTTTCCATTCTGGTAGATTTTCCTCAAATTTTAAGACCAGAGCGTGAAACAATTCATCCCTGTTGGACTCAAAGTCTTGTTTGAACACTATTCGGGGTCTAGTTAGCTCTTGTGAGAAATATTTCCACAAGTTAGGGGGAATTATTTCTAAAATCCCAACAGCACCCCGTTTGGATGCCAGAGAGCGCTTAAGAATTGACCAATGAAGTGTTTGTTGGGTTTTATTAGACATGGATTTCAGGGGAGGAACGCCAAATTTTACAACCACTAGCTTGTCCTTTACATCCAAACCTTCGTAGTCGTCAATTCCAAGTTCCAGATCGACTAATCCATGTCCGGCAAATACTACTGAGGAATCTAGTTGTGCTTCACCTGACAACAAGAGAAAATCTGTGGTGTGAAACAGTTCTGTTCTATCTGTTGTAATGACACCAATTGAAGGTAGAGTTTGCAAAACAAGGGGAACATCTTGGAAGAAATCCTTGAATTCTGGTGCTGCACGAAGACCCCAGAGCCTGAACTGTTCAGCTATATAACGGGCTGCTAAACGGTTACCCTGGGTTCCCACATATCTGCCTTCCAGTTCATCCGAGGCTAGAAAACGAAGATGGCTCTCTAGTTCTTTAGAGGTAAGGTCAAATTCAGGAGACTGAGGATTCTTAGGGTCGTGGAAACCTCCAAGAGATATTGTCTGAAGTATTAACAATAGTATTAAGATATTAATCAGTTGCATTTTTGACCTTTCTAATTCATAAGAAAAACATAGCATCGAAGGTGGAAGTAATGGAAATTGTTTTCATTCGAATCTTAAAATCTTCTAGGAATGGTTGTTTTAACAAGGTTAAATTCTTGAAGTGTTTTGTTCTCAAAGTTGACAGCTATTGATTTGTATAGTTACATTTCACACATTATGATTAGGACTGATCTAAAGACGCTTTCTACCGATTCCAAAAAATTATCTACTTCTTTTCCAGCTTCCAAAAAAGTTCAATTACCCGGAAAACTTCATAAAGATATACGTGTTCCTTTTCGAGAGGTTCGGTTAACTGATGGCACTGTATTTTTGCTCTATGATACTTCTGGTCCCCATTCGGACAAGAATCAGAACATAGAACTGACAAAAGGAATCCTTCCTGTTCGAGATCCCTGGATTGCTTCCCGTCAAGATACTGAATTATTAGGTAATTGCACGTCTGAGTTCAGTCAGCTTCGTAAGCGAGAAGTTGGTTTAGAGGCCATTCGTTTCCCTAAATCGTCTCGTCCAAGGCGAGCCAGAAAAGGCGCTAATGTGACCCAGTTGCACTATGCTCGACAGGGGATTGTGACTCCCGAAATGGAGTTTGTGGCTTTAAGAGAAAATTTGGCTAGAGAGAGGAGCCTCTCGAGCACTGAAAAACCGGTTAAGAAAATCCACGAAGGGGAAGCTCTGGGAGCCTCTATTCCATTGGAAGTGACCCCAGAGTTTGTTCGTGAGGAAATAGCTGCAGGACGAGCAATTATTCCTGCTAATATCAATCACCCAGAAGTAGAACCTATGATCATTGGAAGAAACTTTCTGGTCAAGATCAATGCCAATATTGGGAATTCATCTGTGGTTTCCTCTATCGAAGAAGAAGTTGAAAAGATGATCTGGGCAATTCATTGGGGTGCAGATACAGTTATGGATCTCTCGACTGGTGATCACATACATGAAACTCGAGAGTGGATCGTTCGAAATTCTCCAGTTCCCATTGGAACTGTGCCGATTTATCAGGCATTGGAAAAAGTCGAGGGTGTTGTAGAAGATCTCAGCTGGGAAATTTTCCGGGATACGTTAATTGAGCAGGCTGAACAAGGAGTTGATTACTTTACAATACATGCGGGGGTTCGGCTTTCTTATGTACATCTGACAGAAGACAGGGTAACAGGAATTGTTTCTCGAGGAGGGGCTATCATGGCAAGATGGTGTCTGTCTCACCACAAGGAAAACTTTCTTTACACTCATTTCGAAGAAATTTGCCAGATAATGAAATCTTATGACATCTCGTTTAGTCTCGGTGACGGTCTTAGGCCTGGATCAATTGCTGATGCTAATGACGCGGCCCAGTTTGCTGAACTCGATACATTGGGAGAACTTACGAAAATTGCCTGGGAACATGACATCCAAACAATGATTGAGGGGCCGGGACATGTGCCTATGCAACTCATTCGAGAAAATATGGAGCGGCAGCTGGAGGTATGTCAAGAAGCACCCTTCTACACATTAGGCCCCCTTACGACTGATATTGCTCCCGGTTATGATCATATAACCTCTGCCATCGGAGCTGCAATGATAGGGTGGTATGGTTGTGCCATGCTTTGCTATGTAACGCCAAAGGAACATTTAGGTTTGCCTAATCAAAAAGATGTTCGTGATGGTGTGGTGGCATATCGCATTGCTGCTCATGCGGCAGATGTGGCGAAGGGACATCCTTCTGCGCAAGCTCGAGACGATCTGTTATCGAAAGCAAGATTTGAGTTTCGTTGGGAAGATCAATTTAATCTTTCACTTGACCCTGAGAAAGCTCGTGAATTTCATGATGCAACGCTTCCTGCACAAGGAGCAAAGGTGGCACATTTTTGCTCCATGTGTGGACCAAAATTTTGTTCTATGCAGATTACGCAGGAGCTTCGAGATTATGCTAGGGAAAATAGAGTTAGCGAGACGGAGGCTAGGGAGCTAGGGCTAAGGGCTAAATCCAATGAATTTCTCAATGAAAAGGTTGAGAACTATTCGCATTAAGCTCATGTTTTGACTGTAAGCTGAATGTACGATTAGCTATCAAACAACGTAGGCGCGTATAAAGGCGACTTTCCAGAAGTATTCCGGACCCAAATGAATTTGAGTGTTGTCATCGTCAACTGGAATGCTGTTTCACATCTGACTCAGTGCTTGGATTCAGTTGTAAGCTTGACAAAGGACATCGATAAGATAGTAGTTGTAGATAATCATTCTAGTGATGCGAGTTGTGAACGGGCCCGAGAATACTCGTCACTTTATCTAATCGAAAATCAGGTCAATAGAGGGTTTGGTTCTGCTGCCAATCAGGGTATTTCTAAGACCCAGAGCCGTTTTATTCTTTTAACCAACTCGGATACTCTGGTTTCACAAGACAGTGTCAGAAGGCTATACAAGGTAATGAGTAAAAACCCAAATTCAGCGATTGCCTGTGGTTCTCTGATCGGGTGCGATGGCTTGCCCCAAACTAGTTTCCAGTTCCGTAGGCTTCCGACATTTTTCTCCGTCCTATTTGATGTCTTAGGTCTGAGAAAACTGATAATGCTATGTTGCAAGGAAAAGCTAGTTCCTTTGAAATCGGGTGTTTTGTCTTCTTCAATCCAGCCAGCTGCTGCTTATTGGATGTTGAGGAGACGTTCCTGGGAGGAACTTAAGGGATTTGATCCTCGTTTCTGGCCTGCTTGGTTTGAAGACGTAGATTTTTGCAAAAGACTAGAGTCCACTAAATGGCAAGTTTTGTATTGTGTTGATGCCCCGGCCTGTCATAAAGGTGGAACCTCTTTACAACGATTAGGACATCGTCGATTTGTTAAGATCTTTTATGCTAATTTAAAGCAATATCTTAGGAAGCATCATCCGTACAGTCTTGCTCTGCTTTGGCTTCCAATTCAATTTGGAAGCTTGGTTCGTCAGGGTCTGGCAGCTCCTTTGCAGGCGATAAAGGACTCGTGAAAAAGACAAAAGTATTGGTTAGCCTGGTTACATTCAACGACGAATCCTTTCTTAAAGGTTGTCTAGATTCCTTGAAGGAGCAGACGGTTCCACTCAATGTGATGATTCACGACAATGCTTCCACCGATAAAACTGTGGAAATTATCCGTAATGCTGGTTTTGAAAAGCGAGTAAGTCCCAGGAATATTGGTTATTCTGGTGGACATAATTTGAATTTGAGAACAAATGGATATGACTATGCTCTTTTGCTAAATGCTGATGTGAAACTAGCTTCAAATTATCTTGAAATTCTTTTGGATTCCATTCGATTTTTTCCTCAAGTTGGTCTGGTAGGTGGGAAGATGCTCCGGATGGATAGTGATGGGAATGCTTCTTGTCAAGGAACTTTTCCAGTGATCGACAGTACCGGGATATACTTTACTCCGTCGCTAAGGCATTTTGATCGGGGAAGTGGGGAGTTAGACAATGGGCAATTTGACATTCCTCAGTACGTGTTTGGAATTACGGGTGCTGCACTACTTTGCCGATATAGCTTTATTCAGGATCTCACGTTACGTACAGGAGAGTTTCTAGATGAGGAGTTTTTTGCTTATAGAGAGGATGCAGAGCTAGCCTGGAGAGCCCAGATTACCGGATGGAAAGCCCTTTATGTTCCTACTGCTGTTGCTCACCATCACCGAAGGGGGGCTTCAACTTTGCGTAGAAATATCCAACCGTCCATTAATTATCATTCCCTCAAGAACCGGTACCTCATGAGAATGAAGAATATGGGACCTGCTGTTAAACGTCGCTGTTTTCCTTACGCTTGGATTCGCGATCTTGGGATTGTGTTCTATGTTCTTCTATTTGAATGGAACTCTCTTCCAGCTTTGTTTTACGCTTGGCGATTGCGTCATTGTTTTCAGAAGAAAAAAATGAAGGTAGAATCTAGCCGTTTGATCAAGGACTCTGACATAGCGAATTGGTTTGCATTCATTCCTCAGGCTCAGGACCTTTCTCCTGGAGTACTCAACAAAGTTACGGAAACATGATTTTGTGAAAAATTTGTTTATCGAGCATGTTCTATAAAAGCCCCTTGCGAGCTTGGAATAGGTTTGCATAGTTCGATCAAAGGTTTGAGGCCGGTAGAGTAGAAGTCTCTATTAAAATGAACATCATTCTTGAGCTGAGAACGGAAAAACTAAAGCGTTTTTTTCAACCCTTAGGTTGGTAAATAGCTTTTGTTTTTAGAAGCATAAATGCCATGAAGGGGAAGATTTGAATCAGCTTTCAGATCCCAGGAATCTTTTTCTCCACTTTTAAGCCTGAGATGTCCGGCTACAGCAATCATTGCTGCGTTGTCAGTAGTTAATTGTGGACTAGGATAATAAACATGGATTCCAAGATTTTGGAAATGTTTTCGAGTTCGTTTTCTCAGTTCAGAATTACAGGAGACTCCTCCGGATATTTGAATAGAACGGATGTTGTTACCTTTCAATCCCTTATCAAGTCTATCTATTACCTGGTCAACAACACTTTTCTGGTAGCTAGACAGTAGATCCAAAAAATCTTGGGAAAGATTTTCAGGGTCCACTTTGGTGCCTTTTTTTAGGGGAGTGATCTTTTGTTTCGCTACGTACCGAACTGCAGCTGATTTTAGTCCACTAAAGCTAAAGGCAAGTTTGCCACTAGAAATTTTAGGTAGAGAGAATCGAACAGCGTGTGAATTTCCAAATGGAGCAAGTCTGTCAATAACCGGTCCCCCGGGATAGCCGAGACCCATAAGTTTTCCTAGCTTATCGAGTGCTTCACCGGCTGCATCATCTAACGTTTGTGCGATCATCTCCAGCTGGGTAGGAGATTTCATGTGATAGAGAGAAGTGTGTCCTCCGGAAATAACTAAACTGAGGGCAGGAAACTCAGCTGAGGGATGTTCGAGAAGGACAGAAGCTATGTGCCCTTCTAAATGATTAACTCCAACGAAAGGTACCTTGAGGGAAAAGGCTAGACTTTTGGCATAGGTCAGACCAACCAGCAGCGCTCCCATTAGTCCTGGTCCTTTTGTAACAGCAATTTCGTCAATATATTCAAAGTCTGTTTTAGCTTTGTACAGAGCTTTTTCAACAACATAACAGATGGTTCTAATGTGTTCGCGGCTGGCGAGTTCTGGTACTACACCGCCAAAGTGATGATGTATCTTGCTTTGGGAAGCAACAACATTTGAGAGTAACCTGTTGCCTTCTTTTAGAACAGCTGCTGCTGTTTCGTCGCAGCTTGATTCAATTCCAAGAGTAAGCATGTTTAATGGAGGGTGGACTTTTGAAAGAATTGGTT
>CAZMUJ010000096.1:0-3692 GCA_964569605.1 uncultured Acidobacteriota bacterium | reverse complement strand
TCCTTATTTCAGTCACTTTGAAATGGTTGTTTTGGCGGGTTTTCCCTAGATAGAATTCGATCTTTTCTCCGGCTTCAACAGTGCCCTCTTCATGGTGAACACAAACACTACATTTCTGAACCATATATTCGTGAAGGGATTATAGTGCCATGACGCGACATGTTACGGAAGCATGTTAAACATGGTTTTTCATCAAGAAAAATACTGACCTAAAAAGAGGAGAAAACGGGACAAAAGTGATCAGAAACCACAAGGGGTTTCAGATCCTGACGATCACCATTCTCCCGTGCCTTCAATTCTATAGATTAAGAACTATTTTGGGAAGCGAACAAAAATTTTGATTTCTTTTCTAACAGACCATTACTTTTGAGGGTAACCCTACTTTGTTACAGGTTGGTTTGTTCTATTCTATTTGGCGTCCTTCTCCTGCTGGAAATGGATTGTCTGAGTAGGATAGGCAAACTGGATTCCTTCGTCTTGAAAACGTTTGAAGAGAGCAAGGTTGATACTTTGTTGGGTGTCTGCGTGGAATTGGAAATCAGGAATCAGCACATAGTAAACTATCTCGAAGTTTAGTGAGAAGTCACCAAATTCTTTAAAGTGAGCCCGGTCAAATTCAATATTTTCATGGCTTTCAACGATGTCACGGATGATACGTCTAATGAGAACCAGTTTCTCGTAAGGGGTTTCATAGGCGACTCCTACTGAAAAGACTACTCTTCTTTTTTGCATTCGTTTGAAGTTGCGAATACGGCTTTTCAGCAAATCAGTGTTAGACAATACAAGCTGTTCACCTGAAAGACTTCTAACGCGAGTTGTCTTAAGGCCAATGTTTTCCACGATCCCTGCGTACGGATCGACTACAATAAAGTCCCCGACAACAAAGGGACGGTCAAGCATGATCGACAAATAGGCAAACAGATCTCCCAGGATATTTTGGGCCGCAAGTGCTACCGCGATACCACCAATACCTAAACCAGCTATTAAGGTAGTAATTTCATAGCCTAAATTATCGAGAATCGATAAAAAAACAAGAGTCCAGAGAAGGATTTTCCCGAAGAACGTGAGAGCCACCTGAGAGGCGTTTCCTGAAGTGTCCTCCGTGTTTTCTAGACGTATGTAGTGCGACACTAGATAAGCCAACAGGCAATTTCCCCAAAGGCCGATCTGAAACATAACCAAAATAACGACTGCCCCTTGTATAATTGGTTCTAGCTGTGCGGGAAGAAGAACCATCTGAATAGCAGCATAGATTGAAACAGCCAATAAAAAGAATAGGCGGGTTGAAGCAAGAAGTTCGGCAATGAGATCATCGATGCTGGTCTCAGTTCTTTTCGAAAAATTATTCACTCGGTTGGTAGCAACCATTTTTATGATTCGCAGAACTACTAGTAGTCCCACAAGAACAACCAGCGCACTCAACCAAGATTTCATTGAGTTTCCAAAAAAGTGCTGCTCGATAAAGCCCATTTAATCTCCAGATTTCTAGAAAAGTTCTGATCCTACCTCAAAAATCACCAGCACCAGAAATAAAAATGGCAGATTGCGTAGAGTGACCATAAGAGAATCTTAAGTAAACAAGGGTAATTTACAGCTACAAATAATCCTAACAGCCAGTAATGTGAAGGACAAACCGGACTAAGGAAAACAGGGATGGATGCTATCTCTTCCTCTGCTGAGAAAAATAGGCAACCCTGAAAAATCAAGGAACATCCTTCTCGTCTCTCTCAGAAAATATATAAGCTAATGGCGAATAGCTCTTCCGCCAGAAACAATCACTGTCTCACCAGTCATGAAGCTGGAACGATCGCTCAACAAGAAACAAACGACCTCAGCAATTTCCTCGGGCTGGCCAACTCGGCGCAGAGGTGTTTCATCAACTGCTTTAGATAGCTGATCTTCCGGTAAAACGTACATCATTTCAGTATCTGTCAATCCAGGGGCTACACAATTAACGCGTACATTGTGGGGACCAAGGACCTCAGCACACCAACCAGCAATGGTCATTACTCCGGCCTTGGACACAGAATAATGTAACAGCTCGGGGCGCAACGTATAAGGAGCAATAGACGAAATCAATACAATCCTGCCAAATTTTTGCGAGATCATTTCATCTTTAACCGCAAATAGGATGCGAAATGTTCCGTGCAGGTTGACATCCAGAGTGTCGTGCCACAGTTCATAAGTCATCTTCGTATGATCAGCAAAGTTTGAGATCCCACCACTATTAACCATTAATTCTATGGGACCTAATTGTTCACGACTTCGGGTGACCAGTGCGTCGATGTTATCCTGCTTACTTAGGTCACAGCGCCCACAAACCGCTCTCTGCCCCAATTCTTCAATCTCGGCAACTACCTGTTCAGCTCTCTCTCGCCTAGCGACGTAACCAATGGAAACGTCCGCACCTCCAGCTGCCAACTGAAGTGCCACTTCCCGCCCAATTCCACGCGATCCTCCAGTAACCAACGCTACTTTTCCCTTAAATTCACCCTTTTCTATTTTGGTCACAAATAGCTCCTCTTCAAGGACTTCATGCAATAAAAATGTAGAATCTATCAGCCCTTCAAAGACTGGACAAGGATTATTATTTCCTCATATTTAGGATAAAAATAACCACTGATCTAAAACATTTCAAAATCCTTTGCTGTCAAGACAAACATACTCGATAGGAAATCGAGAGAGTGGAAGGTTTCTTTAGACCAGAAAGTTATCGATTGATCGACGCTAGACTAGACATCCCTGGTTTCCACTCCCGTGATAGGTGCTGTGCCTCAGAAACCTGTTCTCGTCCCATTACACCTTCAAGCTCGGCTAGTCTCTTGATACACCGTTTTCTCTTCTCGCCAATTAGTTTTGAGCTAGCTAAAGTGGTCCACATGTATGCAAGTACTTTGTTTTCAGGGACACCTGCCCCATAGTTGTATAGCAACCCCAGTTCATTTTGAGCATAGGCGTCACCCTGATCAGCAGCTAATTGGAACCATTTAGCTGCTTCCTGGTAGTCCTTGGAAACTCCTCGACCATTGCTGTAGAGCACCCCCATGCTGGATTGGGCCATGGCAAGACCCTGGCCAGAAGCCATTCGGTACCACTTAAGAGCTTCCTGGTCATCCTGAGGAACTCCTCGACCATTCTGGTATAGCCACCCCAGGTTAAATTGGGCGTTGGCATTGCCCTGTTCGGCAGCCAATTGGAACCACTTAGCTGATTTCCGATCATCCCGAGAAACTCCTTCACCCTGTAAATACTTTACCGCTAGGGTATTTTGGGCTCTGGAATCACCTTGTTGTGCACGATAAAGTGTTTCTTCGAAACGAAGGAACTTCCTCCTCAATTTACCCAGGTGATCTTTGGCCTCGGCATTCCCTTGGTCGGCAGCCAATTGGAACCACTTAGCTGATTCCTGGTCATCCTGAGGAACTCCTCGGCCATTGCGGTATAGCACCCCCAGTTCATTTTGAGCATAGGCATGACCTTGTTCAGCACGACGGAATGTTTCTTCTAAACGAAGAGACTTTCTCGTCAATTTGGACAGGTTATCTTTGGCCTTGGTATTACCCTGTTCGGCAGCCAATTGGAACCACTTAGCTGATTGCTGGTCATCCGGAGGAACTCCTCGCCCATTGCGGTATAGCACCCCCAGTGGATTTTGCGCAGAGGCATGCCCTTGTTCAGCACGAGGTAGTGTT